>JAFEFD010000240.1 GCA_018240765.1 Pseudomonadota bacterium
CTGAGCTTGGCCTCAAGACTTCCTTGCCCGCCTACGTGAATCTGGTCGGCATCGCATCGCCGATGCGATCGCGCCTCACGCGGGTGCGACAAAAGCTTCGCCACGACGAGGAAAAATCCATGAATCTCGCACTTCGACCCGTTTGCGCCGCCATCGTCCTGTTCGCCACCGGACTGGGCAGCGCTTGTGCCCAGTCCTTTGGCCCATGGAGCGATCCCGTGGCCGTGACCGACATCAACACCGCCGCCGCCGAAGGTTGCCCGATCGAAACCCCGGACGGGCTGGGCCTGTATTTCGCATCCAGCCGCAGCGGCGGACTGGGCAAGCAGGACGTGTGGCGCGCATTCCGCGCGTCGGTGCAATCGACATGGGGCGCAGCCGAAAACCTCGCCGCGCCGGTGAACTCGCCCGAGTTCGACTATTGCCCGACGCCGATCTCCGGCAATCGGTTGCTCTTCGTCAGCTCGCAGCAGACCGCGGACGATTGCTATCCCGGCAACACGCCACCCACGCCAGCGCCCGGTGCGCCCGCGGATGGCGACATCTTCCTGAGCACGGAAACCGGTTCGAACACCTGGTCGGCTCCGGTGAACCTGGGTTGCTTCGCGGCCGGCGACCCGAACAGCGGCCCGAACACGGCGGGTGCGGAGTTCAGTCCGTCGCTGGTAACCACGAGCGCAGGCACGTTCCTGTTCTTCTCCAGCAACGGCTATCCCGACAGCCAGGGCCAGGACATCTACATGAGCACGATGCGCACGAACGGCACGTTCGGGCCGGGGGTGCGCGTCAACGAGCTGTCCACCGCATCCGACGACCGCATGCCGAACGTGCGCGCCGACGGCCTGGAGGTCGTGTTCAGTTCCAATCGTGGCGGCAACATGGACATCTATACCGCCACGCGTTCCAGCATCGGTTCGACGTGGTCGGCGCCGCAGCCCATCGCCAACCCGAATATCAACACGGCCGGGTCGGAAACGCGTTCGTCGTTGTCGGCTGACGGCACGCGCCTGTA
>JAFEFD010000241.1 GCA_018240765.1 Pseudomonadota bacterium
GCGCGGTAGATTTCCGGAAAACTTTCTGGCGACTCGGCCAGGCCCGCCGCGAGGCTCGATCCTTCCATGACTTTTGCGCGCAGGCTCACGACCAGCGTGCGCGCACGCACATCGTCGTTCTGTTCGGCCAGCGCAGCGAGCGCCTCGTCCACCGGCAAGCCAGCCTTCAACAAGGTCGCAAGCTGGCGCGTGAGCAGCGCGAGTTGCGCGCCGGACAGGCCGCGCCGGAACAATGCGTGCTGTTCGCGCGCCGGCGTCACCGGCGTGACTTCCAGCGGATTCAGGCCTTCATCGCGCAAGCTCGTGCGCACGCCGCGCGCGGTGTCGCCCTGCATGACGCCGCGCCGGGTCTTTCCGGCGGCGTCGAGGGCTTGGTAGGCGAAGGCGGGCATGCCGCCAGTTTACGTCAGGCGCCGCCCGCGAGCTTGCTCCTGCGAATCCCGTAAACGAAGTAGATGACGAGTCCGATCGCGACCCAGATCAGGAACACGCTCCAGGTGACCCACGCCAGTTCCGACAGCAACCAGATCGAAAACAGGATCCCGACGACCGGCACGACCGGCACCCACGGTGTGCGGAACGCGCGCGGCAGGTCGGGCTTGCGCCGGCGCAGCACCATGATGGACGCGCAGATCACGATGAACGCCGACAGCACGCCGATGTTGACGAGCTTGGCGACTTCGCCGATCGGGAAGAAGCCGGCGACCAGCGCCGTGAACGCGCCGAGCGCCAGGGTCGTGCGGTGCGGCGTGCCATAACGCGGATGCGTGTGCGCGAACCACGCGGGCAGCAGGCCATCGCGTGCGAGCGCGAACCAGATGCGCGCCGCGGCGAGCATGAAGGCGAAGATCACCGACAGGATGCTTGCGATCGCCGTGGCCGAGATCGCCGCGCCGATCCATTTCATGCCGCGCGCCTCGAACGCCATCGCCACCGGCGCATCGTTGCCGAGTTGCGTGTACGACACCATGCCGGTGATGACCAGGGTGATGGCGATGTACAGCACCATCGAGATGCCGAGCGAAAGCAGGATCGCGCGCGGCAGGTCGCGCTGCGGATTCTTCGATTCCTCCGCCGCCGTGGTCAGGGTGTCGTAGCCGAACACGGCGAAGAACACCACCGCCGCCGCGGTGGCGATACCCTTGTAGCCAAAATGGCCGGCACCATCGGCGTCGATCACCCGCTCAGGAATGAACGGATGCCAGTTTGCGGGATTCACGTACATCGCGCCGACGCAGATCACGAGGACAACGGCGACCACCTTCACCGCGACGATGACGGTGTTGAAGCGCGCGCCGGTTTCAGTGCGCAGGGTGAGCAACACCGCCACGCCGAACGCGGCGATCGCGGCGACGAGGTTGAAGGTGTGACCCTCGCCGGTTCCCGGCGCACCCTGCAAGGCAACCGGCAGATGGATACCGAACGCGGCCAGAAGATTCACGACATAACCCGACCATCCGCTCGCCACGGCGGCGACGATGAGGGCGTATTCGAGCAACAGATCCCAGCCGATCAGCCAGGCCGGCAATTCGCCGAGTACCGCGTAACCGTAGGTGTAGGCGCTGCCGGTGACCGGAATGAGTCCGGCGAATTCTGCGTAACACAGCGCCGCCGCCGCGCTGGCGATGCCGGCGATGATGAACGAGAGCGCGACTGCCGGACCCGCATTCGCCGCAGCCTGTTGTCCGGCGAGCACGAAGATGCCGACGCCGATAATGCCGCCGAGGCCAATCGCGGTGAGTTGCCATACGCCGAGCACGCGACGGAAGTCTCGGCGCGAGCCGAGCTCGGCCTGCAGGGACTCGACGGATTTGTGGCGCGTGAGTTTGGCGACAAGGCTCATGGGTTCCCCTTCGGACGTAAAGACCGCGCGATAGTACCGTGTATGCATCGCGGTTTCCCGACCCGCTCGGGAATCGCACCGGCTCACGATACAATGTGCCGCCGCACTGACAGCCGACGCGCATGGACATCTTCAAGGAATTTCACATCGAAGCGGCGCACCGGCTGCCGAACGTGCCGACCGGGCACAAATGTGCGCGCCTGCACGGACATTCGTTCATCGTCGAAGTCCATGTGGACGGGGCTGTCGACGTGCACACCGGCTGGGTGATGGATTTCGCCGACATCAAGTCGGCGTTCGCCCCGGTCTTCGACCAGCTCGATCACCGCTACCTCAACGAGGTGCCCGGCCTTGAGAATCCAACCAGCGA
>JAFEFD010000242.1 GCA_018240765.1 Pseudomonadota bacterium
ATATCTTCAAGGCGCTTGCGCTCGGCGCGCGTGGCGTGCTCATCGGCCGCGCATGGGCGTGGGCGATGGCAGGCGCTGGCAGCGCAGGCCTGCGCACATTGCTTGCCACGCTGCAGCGCGAACTCGAATTGACCATGACGTTTGCCGGCGTCACCCGCATCGCCGATATCAAAGCCACTCACCTCGACCGCGACTGAGAGAATCGATCATGCCCAACGGTGCCCAAGCCCTGCTGAAAACCCTGGCCGACGCCGGCGTCGAGGTCTGTTTCAGCAATCCCGGCACGTCCGAGATGCACTTCGTCGCCGCGCTCGACAGCGAACCGCGCCTGCGCGCCGTGCTGTGCCTGTTCGAAGGCGTGGCCACCGGCGCCGCCGATGGCTACGCGCGCATGGCGGGCAAGCCCGCCGCAACGTTGTTGCATCTGGGTTGCGGGTTGGGCAATGGCCTGGCCAACCTTCACAACGCGCGCAAGGGCAAGGTGCCGGTCGTCAACATCGTCGGCGACCACGCAACCTACCACGTGCAATACGACGCCCAACTGCAATCGGACATCGAAACCGTGGCGCGCAATGTGTCTCCCGGCTTCGTGCGCACCTCGCAAAGCACGGCCGCGTTGTGCAAGGACGCGGTCGATGCCATCGCCGCCGCGCGCGGGTTGCCCGGCCAGGTCGCCACGCTGATCCTGCCTGCAGACGTGTCGTGGGGCGATGGTGGCCAACCCTGCCCGCCTCCGCCACTGCCATCGCCACAAGCCGCCGATGACGCGACCGTGCAAGCGATCTCGCAGGCGATTCGTTCCGGCGGCAAGACCGCCATCCTGCTCGGCGGCACTGCATTGCGTGAACCGGCATTGCTCGCCGCGGCGCGCATCGCCGCGCACGACAGCGTGAAGATCCTTGCCGAAACCTTTCCGACCCGCATGCAGCGCGGCGCCGGATTGCCGACGGTCGAGCGCATCGCGTATCTGGCCGAGCTGGCCACGCTCCAGCTCAGGGAATTCACCAACCTGGTCCTGGTCGATGCCAAGGCCCCGGTTTCGTTCTTCGCCTATCCCGGCAAGAAGAGTTATCTGGTGCCTGACTCCTGCACCGTGCACATGCTGGCAACACCGGCCCAGGATGCGGTCGCCAGCCTGGAAAAGCTCGCAGCAGCGCTCGACGCACAGCAGTCGCAGCCGGCGCTGCAAGCTGCGCTACGTCCGCAGCGCCCACGCGGCAAGCTCACCGCCGTGAAGGTGTGCAAGGCGGTCGGGCATCTGCTTCCAGACAACGCGATCATCGTCGATGAGGCCATCACCTCCGGCCTGATGCTTGGCGTGATGACGGCAGGCGCGCCGCGTCACGACCTCATCACGCTCACCGGCGGCGCGATCGGCCAGGGCTTGCCCAGCGCCGTCGGTGCGGCCGTCGCCTGTCCGCAGCGTCCTGTGATAGCGCTGATCGGCGACGGCTCGGCGATGTACACGATCCAGGCGTTGTGGACGCTGGCACGCGAACAACTGAACGTCACCACGATCATTTTCAACAACGCCTCGTATTCGGTGTTGAACGTCGAACTCGAACGCGTCGGTGCGGACACGATCGGATCCAAGGCCAAGTCCCAACTCGACCTGCATGGCCCGGTGCTCGACTTCGCACGTCTTGCGCAGGGCATGGGCGTGCACTCCGTGCGCGCCGAAACCGCCGAAGAATTCTGCAAGGCGCTGGAATACGCGCTCGCGTACCCCGGCCCGCACCTGATCGAAGCGGTGGTGCCTGAATCGCTTGACGGCGCCAAACGACGCATCCTGCCGTGGATGCTGCGCGCCCTGCCCAGTTTGCCAGCGCCGCTCGCGCGCGCGCTCAAGCGCAAGATCGCGCCGTGATTCAACGGATTTGAAAGCGGAAACGGGCCACATGGGCCCGTTTTTCGTGGCGTCCGGAAACCCGGATTAGCCGAATCGCGCCCTGCGCGCGGCGAATACGCCGAGCAGGCTCGCCAATCCGATCAGCGTCCACAGCGACAAGGTCGGTGTGGGAACCGGAGTCACATCGGCAACGACAACATTGTCCAGCGCGGGACCGGCAGCGTTGTTTTCCAGGCTCGTGAAACTCAACGTGCTGGCCGCGCCGGCGGCAATGAACGCGTAAGTCTGCGTCGCCCAGCCCATGTTCGCGTAGGTGTGTCCGGTCGTGTCGAAAGTATAGGTCGTCAAGGCGCCGCCGGTGGCCTGCACCTGCATGGACTTGATCGTGTTGCCGCCACCACCATTCCCGGCCATCGCGAAACTGACTCGGTAACTGTGACCGGCGACGGTATCGAATGCCTGCTGGATTCCCCCGGCGGCGTCGCCACTCAGATCCAGCGAACGCGCACCATCTGCGTGCTGCCAGTAGGTGTTGATGTAATCGATGCTGTTGCCGGTAACCGTCCAGCCGGCAATGGAAGTATCGCCTCCATTGAGGGTGACAAACGTACCCGGGTTCACCGGACCGATCTCGAAACTCCCGTTCTGGAACGGCGCCGCATGGACAAGACCGCATGCACTCGCGGCAAGCGCAACCGAAATGATCGCCTTGTTCACAAACTTCATCGACCCACCCCCGATCCCACGAAAAAACGCAAAGCCAGAAAAATTGGTCGGGGCGGCGGGATTCGAACCCACGACCCCCTGCCCCCCAGGCAGATGCGCTACCAGGCTGCGCTACGCCCCGACGAGGAGATTATATGCGATTCAACGCTTGAGGATTTGCAGGACTTCTTCCAGTTCCATGCGAACCTGGCGCATGATCTGATTGGAAATGCTGACTTCCATCTTGGCCTGCTGGCCATCCAGACGCGCGCGCGCGCCGGTAATGGTGAAGCCCTGATCGTAAAGAAGCGAGCGGATCTGGCGGATCATCAGCACGTCGTGGCGCTGGTAATAGCGCCGGTTGCCGCGGCGCTTGACCGGCTTGAGGTTGGGGAATTCCTGCTCCCAATAGCGCAACACATGCGGCTTGACGCCACA
>JAFEFD010000243.1 GCA_018240765.1 Pseudomonadota bacterium
GTCGGCGCCATGGCCACGGCGACCGGGCTGATGCAGCAGATGCAGATCAACTTCACCCGCGCCGACGAGGAAGAAGCCGACCGCGTCGGCATCGAAACCCTGGCCAAGGCGAATTTCGATCCGGAAGCGATGGCCGGCTTTTTCCAGCGCATGCAGCAGGCGCTGCGCCCGGGCTTCGACGAAAACGACGTGCCGGCACTGCTGATGGATCACCCGGTCACGCTCAAGCGCATCAGCGAAGCCAAGGCGCGCGCGGAGACCCTGAAGAAGCAGATCGATGCGACCGTCGATGTCGGCGAAGTCGGCGCGGACGGCAAGGAGCGAAAACTCGCGTCGAGCAGCGAACGCGTGAACGTTCCGGCCATGCCGGCGGCACCGCTGCCGAATGCCGCGCCGGCGCCCACGCTGCCGCCGTTCCTGCGCAATTCGGTCGCCGCGTTGAACGAACTGATGCAACCCGGCGCCGACCGCAGCCAGCAGCGCAAGCGCTCGCAGGCGTACTACGAACTCATGCGCGAACGCGTGCGGGTGCTGGCCTCGACCCAACCGTCGCGAACCGTGAATTACTACGCCGACAATCTGAAAAACACCGCCGGCTTCGACACGCTCTACAACCGCTATGGCCAGATCCTCGCGCTGACGCGCGCCGGCGATGCCAAGGCCGCCGCCCCGCTCGCGGAAAAACTGGCGGAGCAGCATCCAGACAGCCTGGTGCTGCAAATCGCTGCGGGCCACGCCGAGGTCATGTCCGGCGCGCGCGACGCCGCGCTCAAGCGTTTCAACGCGCTGGAAAAGGATTACCCCGACAACCGCGCCCTGGTGTTGACGCACGCGCAGGCGCTGTTGCAGGCCAATGACCTGGCCAGCGCGAAACTGGCGCAGAAGATCCTGCGTCCGCAACTGTCGAACGACGACGAGGACCCCGACCTGCAAAGCACATTTGCGCGCGCCTGCGAACTGGCCGGCGATCACGTGCGCGCCGGCGAGGCCCATGCCGAGGCGGCGTATCTCAACGGCCGTGCCGAGGATGCGCTGAACCAGCTCAAGGACCTGACCCGCCGCAGCGACCTGGACTACTACCAGCGCGCCCGCATCGAGGCGCGCATCGCGCAGATGACGCCGGTGGTGCTGGAACTGCGGCGGCGCAAGATCAGTCCGCAAGACCAGGGAAAATTCGCATTGCAACACGATTGAAACCTGTGCCGCGGTGGATTCGGTATCATGCCGAGCGATGACCGCATCCCGCAAATCCCAGGCTCCGGAGCTGCATTTCAACCGCGAGCTGGCCCAACTCGAATTCAACGTGCGCGTGCTGGCGCAAGCCCAGGACGAAAGCCTGCCGCTGCTCGAGCGCGTGCGCTACCTGTGCATCGCCAATTCCAACCTCGACGAATTCTTCGAGGTGCAGGTCGCCATCCTGCGCCACCAC
>JAFEFD010000244.1 GCA_018240765.1 Pseudomonadota bacterium
GCGAAACGCTGTGCCGCTTCCACGGAACTCAGGCGCTCGTCAATCAGGTTTGCGGGCAGGTTGAAGCGTTCTTTCAATTGCACGGCGAAGGCACGTGCCGCCGCGCTGTTCTTTTGTTCTTCGCCTTCCATGGTCAGCGGCAGGCCGACCAGGAGTACCTGCGGACGCCACTCGCGAACCAGCCCGGCAACCCGCGTCCAGTCCGGACCCTGCGTGCCGTTTGCGATCACCTCGAGCGCACGCGCACTGCCGGTCAACGCATTGCCGACGGCGGCACCGATGCGACGCGCGCCGTAGTCGAAGCCGAGCACAGTCGAGACTGTGTCAAGCGTGACCGGCATAGTCTGTCAGGCTGGCGATATTCACCCCGACCAGGCTCGCCGCAGCTTCCCAGCGCATTTCCAGCGGCGTGGAAAAAAGGATTGCTTCGTCCGCCGCGCAGGTCAGCCAGGCGTTTTCCTTCAGCTCGTTCTCGATCTGCCCTGGACTCCAGCCGGCATAGCCGAGCGCGACGATGGCATCCGCTGGGCCGTTGCCCTCGGCCATCGCGGCGAGCACGTCGCGCGAGGTCGTCACGCACAGGCGTTCGGAAACCTTGTACGAGGATTCCCAGTCGCCCGGCGGTGAGTGCAGCACGAAGCCGCGCTCGGGCTGCACCGGTCCGCCGATCAGCACCGGCGCTTCGCTGATCCGGCTCAAGTCCGACTTGATGTTCATTTGCGCGAGCACGTCACCGAGCCGGTACTCGGACAGGCGATTGACCAACAGGCCCATCGCGCCGTCCTCGCCATGCTGGCAGACGAAGGCCACGCTGCGCTTGAACAGCGGATCGCGCGTGCCGGGCATGGCGATCAGGAACTGGTTGGCGAGCGATGAGGTCGATTGCATGCGCCATTGTACCGTGCGGTTGGTTACCGATTACGCAGAATGTCGCCTGGCAGGAATTGCCACGTACGCGTGATGTAGAGCTCGTCGATGCCTTCGTCCTTCGGAATCGGCGGAAACGGCGCGGCAAGGCGCACGATGCGCATCGCCGCGTCATCGAGCAGCTTGTGGCCGCTGGAATGGATCACGTCGACGCTCTTGATCGCGCCCTTGCGATCCAAAGCGACCGTGAGCACGAGTTGGCCGTGCATGTGCTCGCGACGAGCTTCGTCAGGGTAATTGAGGTTGCCGATGCGCTCCACGCGCGCGACCCACGCGGCCATGTAGGCGGCGTAGGCGTATTCCTTGGTGTTTGCCGAAATGAATTTCTTGTGCGGACGCTTGGCGTAGGCTTGCGCCTCGCGCTGGATCTCGGTGGCAAGCTTGGCCATTTCGAGCTTGGTCTCCAGCGCGTCATGCAATGTCGGCTGCGGCAGTGGTGGCTGGTCCGGCGTTTCGTGTTCGCTGCGCACCGAAAAATCCGATTTTTGCGCCGTGAGCATCTCGCGTTCGGACGGCGGTGACGGGCGCGGTGCGGAAGCGCGCAACGGTCGCGGCGCGATCCCCGATTCGGGCTTGTTCACCGGGCTGGAGGCGAGCGCGCTGGGACGCAGCGCGCGCTCGCTGTCGCCGCCGCCGGTGTTGTTGGCCTGGGCGAGGAAATCCGCATTCGTCGGCTTCTGCCCTGACGCCGATTGCACCAGGATCACGTCGAGCGAGGGCAGGCTCGGCGCGGGTTTTTCGTAGGCAAAGGTGAGGCCGAGCACGAGCACGCCGTGCAGGACCAGCGAAAACAGGAAAGTCACGCTGACCTTTTCGCGGCTGCC
>JAFEFD010000245.1 GCA_018240765.1 Pseudomonadota bacterium
AGCACCGGTGGATGCGAATCCACCGGTGCCTTTTCGTGAACGTCAGAATCGTCCTGCGCGGAAATCTTCGACCGCCTGCACGATCTGCTGCTGGGTGTTCATCACGAACGGGCCATACTTGGCCACGGGTTCGTTTAGCGGTTTGCCCGCTACGACTATCAGCCGTGCCGGCGTATCGCCCGCGGAAACCGATACGATCGTGCCGGCCGTCAGAACGCCCAAGTCCCCGCGAACCAATTGTGCGGAAGCGCCATCGCCCACGCGCGCCTGGCCCTCGTACACGTAGGCAAATCCATGGTGCGTCGCTGGCAACGGTAATTCGACCTTTGCGCCGGCCTCCAGACGCACGTCGAGATAGACCGGTTCGGTCGCGATGCCGCTGACGGGCCCGGATACCCCGTTCAGGGTTCCTGCAATCACGCGCACGGTCACACCTGCGGACGGCGAGGTTTCCGGGATCGCCTCGGGGGCGATGTCCTGATAGCGCGGTGCGGTCATCTTGTCCCTGGCCGGCAGGTTCACCCACAGCTGGAAGCCCCACATCAGGCCGTTTTCCTGCTCCGGCATCTCCGAATGGAGGATGCCGCGTCCGGCCGTCATCCACTGCACGCTGCCGGGCGTGAGCAGGCCGCTGTTGCCCTGGTTGTCGCCATGGCGCATGCGTCCAGCCAGCATGTAAGTGACGGTTTCGAAGCCGCGATGCGGGTGCTCCGGGAAGCCGGCAATGTAGTCGCTTGCCGAATCCGAGCGAAATTCATCCAGCATCAGGAACGGATCGAGCGTGTCCAGGCCCGGCTGACCGATGACACGGGTCAGCTTCACGCCCGCGCCGTCGCTGGTCGGACGGCCGCGCACGATGCGCTGGACGTGGCGCAAGGACTCAGGCGCTGCGGCTTCGATGGAAGTCCGCACTGTAGCGGTAGCAGTCACGGATGTCTCCTTATGAGTTGGTCGTGCAAATATGGGGATGGTGGCGAAATAATCCAGTCTGTGCCCGTCCGGTCGCGCTACCATAACCCGATGGATACGATCACTGTCATAGACCCGAAAGTCCACGACCTGGGTGGATTCAGCGTGCGCCGCGTGTTGCCCCAACTGCAAGCACGCCGCGTCGGCCCGTTCGTGTTCTTCGACCACATGGGGCCGGCTCGCTTCGGGCCGGGGAAGGGTATGGACGTGCGCCCGCACCCGCATATCGGCTTGGCTACGGTCACGTATTTGTTCGAGGGTGCGATCGAGCACCGCGACAATCTCGGCAACGTGCAGGTCATCCGCGCCGGCGACGTGAACTGGATGACGGCCGGGCGCGGCATCGTGCATTCCGAACGCACGCCT
This sequence comes from Pseudomonadota bacterium, assembly GCA_018240765.1. Taxonomy (GTDB): domain Bacteria; phylum Pseudomonadota; class Gammaproteobacteria; order Xanthomonadales; family Rhodanobacteraceae; genus Rudaea. The sequence continues at coordinate 1,336 of JAFEFD010000245.1, forward strand.
GCAGCCGAACGCGCCGCTGGCCAGTCCATGCACGGTATCCAGACCTGGGTTGCCTTGCCGAAAGACGCGGAGGAAGTCGCGCCCGAATTCCACCACCACGCCGCGGCGACATTGCCGGCGTGGGAAAGCAACGGCGTGCGTCTGCGCCTTGTCGCCGGCGAAGCCTTCGGGCGGCGTTCGCCGGTGCACACGTTTTCGCGGCTGTTCTACGTGGCGGCGGAATTTTCCGCAGGCGCAGCGATGGTCGTTCCCGCGGAGCATATCGATCGCGCGGTTTATGCCACGGATTCGCCGATAACCGTGGCCGGAATCGAGTTGGCAGTCGCGCAGATGGCCGTTTTGCCTGCCGGGATGGACGTGGAAATTCGCGCGGACGGGCCTGCTCGCGTCATTCTTTGCGGCGGCGATCCGCTCGACGGTGACCGTCATCTGTGGTGGAACTTCGTGTCCAGTTCGCGCGAACGCATTGAAAAAGCGAAAGCGGATTGGGCTGCGATGCGTTATCCGCCGGTAATCGGGGAAACCGAGTTCATACCGTTACCAAACCGCTGACTCAGCGATATTGCCGGTGGCAGGCGTCACAGGCGGCATCGGTGTTGAGCAAATCCGTCGCCAACGACTTGCAGTCGAGCGTCGATGGGATCGCGGTGCGCAGCTTTTGCGCGTATTCGGCAAATGGCGGGTCGGCTGGATCCGCGCCATAAACTGCGGTTTCGATACCGGCAGACAAACTCCGCAGTTGGTCCAGGGCGACCGTCGTCGCGGCATCGCAGTGGTTGCTCCTTGCGGCTTGATGCAAAACACCCGAATCGTGCTGCATCACATTCATGAGGCCGCGTGGATAGGCGTCGCGTTGGCGCAGCGCGCCTACGATGTTGGCCGTGGCAATGGCGCCGATGGCGAGGCCAAGCACAAAAAG
>JAFEFD010000246.1 GCA_018240765.1 Pseudomonadota bacterium
CAATTATTTCGACGCGAAAGCCACTCGCGTAGCCCCGCGCTGGTCGCTGGTCGACGTGAAATTCAAGCGCAAGCTCAAGCGCGTTGTTGCGCTGAATGAATTGAAGAATTGCAAGGAGCTGCAAGGTCTTGCGCTGATCCGCCCCGGCAATCGCCTGTCTGTGCTGCCAGTGACAACGGCACAGTGGGACTTCATTCTGGGGTTGGAATAGTGTCTGCCAAGCGCGAAGAACAGAAACGCCTTGCCGCCGATCGCGCGCTGACCTATGTCGAGGATGGCAGCGTCATCGGCGTCGGCACCGGCTCGACTGTCGCATATTTCATCGATGCGCTCGGCGCCCGACGCGGGCTGATTGATGCGGCAGTATCGAGTTCGGAGCAAAGCACAACGCGCTTGAAAGCGCACGGCATTCGTGTCGTCGATCTCAACAGCGTCGGCACGCTGGCGCTTTACGTCGATGGCGCGGACGAATGCGACGCGCACAAACGCCTGATCAAGGGCGGCGGTGGCGCGTTGACGCGCGAGAAAATCATCGCGGCCGCATCGAAGACTTTCGTGTGCATGATTGACGCGGCCAAGCGCGTGGATGCGCTCGGCAAATTTCCGCTGCCGATCGAGGTGATTCCGATGGCGCGCGGCCATGTCGCCCGTGAAGTCGTAAAGCGCGGGGGCAATCCGGTCTGGCGCGACGGCTTCGTCACCGACAACGGCAACATCATCCTCGACGTGCACGGCTGGCGCATCGATGATCCCGTCGCGCTGGAAGCCGATCTCAACCAGATTACCGGCGTCGTCTGCGTCGGTCTGTTCGCCAAGCGCCCCGCCGACGTCGTGCTGATTGGCAATTCGGTGATGTCTTAGCGTTACGCCTGTTTTTCCATCTGCTTGATCATGCCAGACAGCCCGCCGTGCAAGGCGAAGACTTGAAATCCAAGCTTGCTCAGGATGAAGGCTGCTGCCGCGCTGCGTTCGCCGGTGTTGCAATACACGATATATTTCTTCGACTTGTCGAAGTCGGTCATGCTTTCCCGTAACGTGTAAAGTGGCGTGTTGATCGCGCCCTTGATCGCGCGTTCGGCGTGTTCGTCCGGCATGCGCACGTCAAGCACTACCGCGCCCTGACGCGCCATGATCGAGGCCATGCCCGGCGTCAACCACTCGACGACGGGCGGCTTGAGTACTTCATCAAATGACTTCTTCGCAAGCCGCATCAGCTTGCCGTCCTTGATCATCGTCACCGTGGCATTGCGCACGGTGTTGGCGAGCAAGGCGTCTTCACCGAAAGTATCTCCACGCACAAGATAGGCGACGATCGCGTCACCCGTCTCCAGACTTTTGGAGACTGAAGCGGTGCCATCCTTGATCGCATAGAAATAATCAGCCGCCTCGCCTTCATGGATGATGACATCTCCGGCTTTCACCGCGATTTCCTCGAAACGCTTGAACATTCGCTCGATGTTACCGGTCGGCAACTTGTGCAAGGCACGCGACTGCAGCAGACGAAACACCCAGCGATTCGCATCGGGACTCGGATCCACGTGGCGAAAATTCTCGCTACGGGAAAGCTGGTCCCAGGTCTGCACCTTTTCCATGTAGCGCCGGTCTAGCCGGACCAAGGTGGCGTTGCGTGAGGTCACCGTTGCCGTGAAGCGGCGTGGCTGCAGGTCTCCGAGTGCGTATCGCCCTTGCAATGTACTAGCGTCAATTTCCTTTTTTCTGCCGTCAGGATAATCACCACGCACACGCCCGGAGCGCACGAAGACCGTCTGATCGTCGGTATCACCAGCCTTGAACAGCACCGAGCCCTTGGCAACCTCGACGCATTCGGCTTCACGTGCGAGCTGCTCAAGGTTTTCCGGCAACAGCTTGTCGAGCGGATAGAACTTGGCGAGCTCGGTGGCTTCAATCGTCATGGCGCGCTCCACGGCAGTCGGAAAGCAGTGTATCCCGGCGACGAGGCAAACAAAAACCCCCAGGGGGAAGCCCTGGGGGTTGGAAGAAGTGCTCAGCAATGACCTACTCTCACATGGCTTAAGCCACACTACCATCGGCGCGTGCGCGTTTCACTTCCGAGTTCGGGATG
>JAFEFD010000247.1 GCA_018240765.1 Pseudomonadota bacterium
ATACTCGGCGGCGACCAACGAGTGCGCCTTGGCGGCCACATTCGCCAGTTCGGCAACGACTACTTTCTTTTGCTCAAGATTGAGTGCCATTGCTTTACCTTCCGAACTGGATCGCGGCGCGCGTCGTGCGCTTGCGCGACCCAAATCTCCACGAATCCGATTCCTTCGGGATTCGCTGGCATCTTGCGATGCCGAACTGGTGGCCTTGAGGAAAAATCCTGTCGGGCTGCACCATCTGCGCAGGTTGGCTTCCGTTTCGATTAAGACCTAGTGCCGCTCGCCTATCGCTCCCAGCGTTGCGAGTGCATCCCTGCCACGACACGCAGTCACCTGCGGTCTTTGACGGCTCCGCTTTCATTGCTGATCGCGGATGCCCTCAAATATTTTGAAAAACTTACAGCGGCAACGTGGACTGGTCCACGCCGACGCCAATGCCCATCGTGCTCGACACCGACACCTTCTGCACGAACACGCCCTTGGACGAAGCCGGCTTGGACTTCATCAGGTCGGCGAGCAGCGCATGCAGGTTGTCCTTGAGCGCGTTGACCTCGAAATTCGCCTTGCCGATCGAGCAATGCACGATGCCGGCCTTGTCATTGCGGTACTTGACCTGGCCTGCCTTGGCGTTCTTGATCGCGGTGACGACATCAGCGGTGACCGAGCCGTCCTTCGGGTTCGGCATCAGGCCGCGCGGTCCGAGCAACTGGCCGAGCTTGCCGACGACGCGCATCGCGTCCGGCGTCGCGATGATGCGACCGTAGCTCAGATCGCCGCCCTGCATCTTCTCGGCGAGGTCGTCCATGCCGACCGCGTCGGCACCGGCGGCCTTGGCCGCTTCCGCCTTCTCGCCGGCCGGGCAGAACACCGCCACGCGCACGGTCTTGCCGGTGCCATGCGGCAACAGCGTCGAACCGCGCACGCCCTGATCGGACTTCTTCGCGTCGATGCCGAGGCGAATTGCAACGTCCACCGATTCCACGAACTTGGTCTTGGCGTTGTCCTTGACGATTTTCAAGGCTTCCTCGACCGCGTAGGTCTTGCCCGGAGCAACCTTGCCTTGCATTGCCTTGTAGCGTTTGCTGATTTTCATGATCAGATCTCCGTCACCAGGCCCATGCTGCGCGCGCTGCCTGCGATCGTTCGCACGGCGGCGTCCATATCTGCGGCGGTAAGATCCGGCGCCTTCGCCTTGGCGATTTCCTCGAGCTGCTTGCGCGAAACCTTGCCGACCTTCTCGGTGTTCGGACGCTTGCTGCCAGATTCGATGCCCGCGGCCTTCTTCAGCAGGATCGTCGCCGGCGGCGTCTTCATGATGAAGGTGAAGGTGCGGTCCGAGTACGCGGTGATGATCACCGGAATCGGCAGGCCCGGCTCCACCTTCTGCGTGGCGGCGTTGAACGCCTTGCAGAATTCCATGATGTTCAGGCCGCGCTGACCGAGCGCGGGACCGACCGGCGGCGAGGGGTTGGCCTGACCGGCCTTCACCTGCAGCTTGATGTAACCGACTACTTTCTTTGCCATTTCTTATCTCCTCGAGTTCAAGCGCCCTATTCGGGCTCCTCGTCTGAATCCATCCCTGGAGCGTTTGCCGTCTGGCATCCTTGCCAGATCCTCGCCGCTGTCGCGGCTAAACCCTTACGCTTTCTCGACCTGGCCGAATTCGAGCTCGACCGGAGTCGAGCGCCCGAAAATCAGCACCGCCACGCGCAGGCGGCTCTTTTCGTAATTGACTTCCTCGACCACGCCGTTGAAGTCGTTGAACGGGCCGTCGGTGACGCGCACCATCTCGCCCGGCTCGAACAGCACCTTCGGCCGCGGCTTCTCGACGCCTTCCTGCACGCGTTGCAGGATCGCATCGGCTTCGCTGTCCTTGATCGGCAGCGGCTTGTCGGCGGTGCCGCCGATGAAGCCCATGACCTTCGGCGTTTCCTTGATCAGGTGCCAGGATTCGTCGTCGATCCTGATCGCCTTGTTTTCGGTATTGGTCAGGATCTGCACCAGCACGTAGCCCGGGAAGAACTTGCGTTCGCTCTTGCGCTTCTGGCCGCCGCGCATTTCGACGACTTCTTCGGTCGGCACCAATACATCACCGAACTTTTCCTGCATGCCGGCGCGCGCGATGCGCTCCTTGAGCGCGCGCGCAACCTGGTGCTCGAAGCCCGAGTAGGCGTGCACCACGTACCAGCGTTTGCTCATCGTTTCGGCCATCGTCATTTCCCGATGCTCAGCAGGTGATCGAGAATCAGCCACTTCAGGATCAGGTCGATCAATCCCAGCAGCAACGCCAGCACCACTACCACGATCATGATCACAATCGTGGTCTGGATCGTCTCCTGACGCGTCGGCCACACGACCTTGCGCATCTCGAAGACCGACTCACTCAGGAATTCCTTGAGCTGGCGGCCGGTGTGCGTCGGATAGCCGATCGCGCAGCCGGCTACAACCGCGCCGATCAACATCAGCAAGCGCTGCCATGTCGGCTGGCCGTTGAACCAGTAATACGCGACGATGCCCGCCGTCAGCACGATCAGCGCCAACGTCAGTTTCGCGATATCCAGCGCGGAGTTGCCGCCTACTTGTTCTGCCTTGACGTTCATAGGCCTCTTGGCCATCCCGGTTTCATTTATGCGTTCTTCCCTGAACGCGAAGATCAAACCGGCATCCATGCCGGAC
>JAFEFD010000248.1 GCA_018240765.1 Pseudomonadota bacterium
CCGCCACAGCAAACCGCCGCCGATGGCCAGCAGCAGCGCGAGGATCACCAGTTCGGTACTCGACACGCGCTGCGCGCCGCGTTCGCCGTGGTACCAGGCCAGCACCAGCGCGACGAAGAAACCAACGCACAGGGCAAGGATCAGGATGCGTTCGACGGATTCCGGCCAGCCGAATCGCTGCGCAACAATGTCGATGCCCTGCAGCAGCGCGAACGCGAACGCGACGTAGGCCAGCGCCCATTGCACGAGCTTGCGTTGCTTGAGGCGGATGAAAAACTTGCTCATGGAGTCGTTCGCAAGGTTTGCGCGGTTTGCTTTTGTGCGAATCGCGCAATCTCGGCCTGGAAACCGGGATCGTTGCGCACCTTGTCCCACACCGGGTCCAGGCGCAGGTTTGCCGCCGACGTCGCCATGTCCGTGCCGTTCAACGCACGGATGCGCGCCAGCATCGGCAGGAGCAAGTCCGTGCGGCCGAGCATTCCATAAACGCGCGCGGCCAGTCCCAGCCCGACCGAGCCATTGGCGAAATCCTTTTGCGGCGGCAACAACTGCAGGCCTTGACGCGTCAATTGCAGGGCCTGTTGCGCATTGCCAAGCAGGACTTCGGCCGTCGCCAGCCGGAAGCGTGCATTCTGCCCGCTGCCGGAATTGACCGGCAGCGCGGCCATGGCCATGCGATAGCCGTCTATGACCGGCTGCAGCAAGTCGCGCGCCGCATTTTCATTGCCCATTTCGGCCAATGTTTGCGCGCGCAGGATGACAAAACCTTGTTCGTTGCCATTGGCCGAGTGCGCTGCGTCGAGCGCCGCCAATGCGGCATCGAAATGCCGCTGCAACAGCATGGCCTGGACACGGTTTGCAACGACGATCATTTGCTGGCTGTGAACGCCATCCAGCACCGTGCCGGCATTACCGTCGCGATACAGCAACAACGCGGCCAGATTGGATGCCGCATAGTCATCGGTCGGATTGATGCTTAGCGAGCGCCGGAAATCGGCTTCGGCCGCCGCGAGCCGGCCTGCCAGAAAATAGGTAATGCCGCGATCGGTCGAGGGCGAGCTGTCGCGCGGATCGATCGCAAGCGCGGACGTGTAGGCCGCGATCGCTTCGTCATAGCGCCCCAGCCGCCGCAACGACTGGGCCTTGCCCATCAGCGCTTCGGTGTTTTGCGGGCGTCGCGCGAGCACGGCGTTGAATGCGACCAGCGCGCCGGCGTAGTCGAGGTCGAGCCGGTATTTGATCTGCGCCATGGCCAATCCGGCCTCGGGCAAGTCCGGCGCCAATTGCACGGCGCGATTGGCGGCGCTGCGGGCGCTCACCGCCAGCGCCTGATCGGGCACCGCGGCATTGCCTGACCAGTACAGCAACAGCCGCGTATCGGCGAGGCGCGCCCAGGCCAGAGCAAACTGCGGATCGGCCGCGACGGCCTGCTCGTAATGGCTGATGGCCGCCCTGACGTCGACATCAGCGGTGGATGCAATGAAGACCCGCGTCTCGAATTCGCCGCGCAGGAACAGATCCATGGCTTGCGGATTGGCGCTCGGCGCCTGGCCGATGCTGGCGCGCTCGGCCGGCAACAGCTTGGCGCGCAGGGCCGTGGCGACAACTCCGGCGACTTCTCTCTCGACGCTGAACACATCCGCGACTTGTCGCTCGTAGCTTTCCGCCCACAAATGCGTATCGCTGCGCGCGTCGATCAGCTGCAGGTTGATCAGCGCCTTGTCGCCCGACCGTTGCACGCTGCCCTCCAGGATGTGCGCGGCGCCCAGGTCGGTGGCGACCTGCTTCAGGTTTTCCGGACGGCTGGCGTATTTTTCGGTAGAGGTGCGCGAGATCACCTTGAGTCCATCGAACTTTGCCAAGCTGGTCAGGATCATGTCCTGCATGCCGCTGACGAAATAGGCGTTGTCCTTGTCGCCGGACAGGTTTTCGAACGGCAGCACGGCGATGGATTTGTCGGAAATCGCAGTGGCTCCGGTCGTCGATGCCATCACCGACATCGCTTCAGGCGCGCGCGCAAACCGCCACAGCAAACCGCCGCCGATGGCCAGCAGCAGCGCGAGGATCACCAGTTCGGTACTCGACACGCGCTGCGCGCCGCGTTCGCCGTGGTACCAGGCCAGCACCAGCGCGACGAAG
>JAFEFD010000249.1 GCA_018240765.1 Pseudomonadota bacterium
CAGCGCCTTGCCTTCGGCCAGATTTCCGGCGCAGCGCAGCGCGCCGTTCGCATGTCCGAGCGTGCCCAGAATGCGGCGCAAGCGCTCCTGCATGGGCGGTTCGTCGTCGACGATGAGGATGGATTCGATCATGGTGGGCGGCGACCGTAGCACATCGCGGCGCGGCAAAAAATCACTATTTCTATGGATATTCACGGCAAGCTGGGATTGCTAGATTCCCGGGTGTTTGCAACCGCGGGGGAATCGCCGTGAACATCAAGTCCGTCTTGTCGATCTGTGCCAGCACGTTCGTGCTGACGTTGGCTGCCGGCATCCTGCCGGATGCAGTGCACGCCGATCCGATCGATTGCAACACCACGCCTTTCGGCAAGGGCGTGCAGATGATCAGGGACGACGAGTTCCTGAGCCTGCACGATGGTTCCTCGAACCAGTTTGGCGAGTATCGGTTGCCGTTCGCCGGCGAGCACGATCCGCTGCCTCAGGTGTACAGCAGCGATCTGATTCCGGCCGGATCGCCGGTGGCTGGTGCCACCCTCCTGACCGCGACGAACGTCGATCTGAACGGCGACGGTCGCGATGAAGTGGCAGTGGCGTACAGCATGCCATCCGGGACCTATGACAAGCTGATGATCGCGATTTTCGAGCGCCATCCGGGCTTTGCACCGTCGGCGCAGTTGTTGAAGACCTGGACGCTCGATCTGAACGGCGACAGAGGTGGCGCCGGTGCGTTCAATCCTTCCGTTGCGTTGAAGTCCGGCGACTTCATCGGATCGAAAACCCGCCAGCAGCAACTCGCGCTGATGTGGCGCAGTTATGGCGGCAACGAGCACGGCGGCGACTTGAACGTGATCGTGCTTACCGGTGCGGCCGACGGCAGCATCGCCCAAGCGAACGACGCTTGGGCCGGGCGCTGGGAGAGCCCGATCCATCAGGCCTACGACCAGGCCAGCCTGACGCACGGGGATTTTCTGCTCGACGGCCGCGACCAGATCGCCGTCGTCAGTGTGCAGAACCAGACCCTCTACTACGACCTTCTCGAATTCAATGGCGGTGGCGGCGCGCCGGTCAACAGTGGGTTGCCGATCAACAACAATGGAGTCGACGCTGCCATCGGCAGCAAGGAGTTTGCGAGCAACATTTCCACGTTCACGGACGATGCGTTCGATCCGGCGAATCTCTCGTCGTTGTATTGCCCAATCGGCTTTGGGCCATGTACTGAACAGCCGCAACCTTTGGCGGAGCCGGACCGGATCGTCGCCAGCGGCGGCGATGTGGTGGATAGTGCGGCAGCGGAACTGGTGGTGCATTTGTCGTTCCTTGCGAGCCTGAATGTCAGGGACAAGAACGGCACGCTGGTATCCGGTTCGCCGTTCGGCCAATACCTCGGACAGCGTTTGGTACATTTTGCGGTCACGCAGGCGGTGCCGGGTGGCGACATCAGTGCCATGCAACTGGCCAACAGCAACACCGCTACGGATAGCAGTCGCGATTTTGATTCAAGCCAGATTCTTGGCGTGCGATCCCAAGGCGTTCCAGCCTCTGAAACGACCAAGACGGCCTTCGACGCTGCCATCGGCGCGGTCGACGGGCAGGAAAAGCAGGCTGTCGCTCTGGTGCATGTGGTCAGCGGCAATCAGCTCGAGACGGATATCTACAAGGCCTCGGTACGACTGAATGCCGCCTTCCAGTACACGGTGCACGGGGCGACTGGGCCGTTTCCGGTGGACTTTTCCAACACCGCGACCGGCGACGTGCAGGGCGTGAACTGGGATTTCGGCGACGGCTCATCGTCGATCGCGGTCAATCCCTCGCACAGCTACAACAGCACCGGCACCTATACGGTGAAGTTGACCGTCACCGACAGCAACAACAAGACCAGAACGTATTCGACTTCCGTTTCGATCAACGGCTCGCCCAGCACGGGCGGCGCGGCGGCCAATTACAGCTATCAGATGACCGCGACGCCGGTGTATTCGGCGACGACACAGGATCGCTTCTCGAGTCCATCCATCGGCGTCACGGAAATCATCCGGGAAAATTTCAACGGTTCGTCACAGCCGCATATCGCCATCGGCGACATGGACCGCGACGGGTTCGCCGAAATCATGACTACCGCGCAGTCCATCGTTTCGGACACCCTGAGTTCCAACCCATTCAACCCGACATACAGTGCGACGATTTGGCGCTCGCTGTGGCGGGTCGATCCCACCAGCTACGCATTTGCAGGTACGCACGCGCAGCAAGTCACCGCGACCGGCATACTCTCCACATTGCCGTACTCCAATGCGGTGACGGTGGCCGGCGATTTCGACGGCGACTCGGTCTTCGCCACGCTCGGCAGCGATTGCCGCGCCGTGAGCGAGCCGCAGTTGCGCGATCTGGTCTGGATGCCGCCGTTCTTCCAGGCCATGCAGTCCGGTTCGCTCGACAGCGGCTTCATCGCGGCCTCGTTCGGCATCAACGAAAAATCCGGCACCGGCACCGAAAACCGTTCGGGCAGTTTCACCGGCAATTCGGTTTCCGGCTATGTCGGTGTGGAGGCCGAGTATTCGGCCTGCGACACCCCGGGCTGTTTCACGATCGGCGGATCTCTGAAATTCACCGCGGGACACGACTGGCAATCCGAGCACGGCGCCATCCACGGTTCGGATGTCGAGTACGACTACAGCGAAGGCCAGTCGGCGTCGGTGGGCGAGGGGCTGGTGGTGGCGGAGGCCGACGATGCGAACTGCTATTCCTACGACACGGTGCAATCCGGCGGGCCGGTTCCGGACAGCTCCTTGCGCATGTGCCAGATCACCTACCAGGAACGCACTGCGTTGACGGCCGAGACCTGGAACAACCAGTCCAGCTATGCCGGCGTATCGCCGAACTGGGTGCCGTTACAGCGCGACTGGGCCAGTCTTGCGATGTTTCGCGCGCCGGCCAGCACGATTCCGTTCATGGCCGGCAAGGAAGCGGACAAGGCGACCGACGGCTTGTTCAGCACGTCCGCGACCAGCGTGACGACGACGAATCCTTATCTGGACATCGATCTGGGCCAAGTGCAAGGCATCACCTCGATCCGCGTGTTTCCCGCCGCGAACAAGGATGCCAACGGGAATCTGATCCTGCCCTTGTCGTTCACGCGGGCCATGCCCGATCTACAAGGGTTTCGCCTGTACGTGTCCGCGACGCCGTTCACGAGTCCGGATGTGCCCGCCGGCCCCGGTGTGAGCGTGTTCGCGCAGGGCGCGAACGACGATCAGATTTACGATCGCTGGAACGTCTTCACGGTCGATGCGAATCTCAATCCCCTGCGCGCGCGTTATGTCCGCCTGCAATATCCCGGGCAAAGTCCCGCGCGCATCAACATCGCGCAGATCCAGGTATTCGGCGATACGCACCAGGATCCGCCGGCGTTTCCGGATGCGGTGTGCCAGCCCATCGCCGGCACGGGTTACTTCTACGCGCGCGTATGGAATTCCGTGGCCCGCGGTTACCAGAACATCGAGGAGCGCGGCGATCTGATGTGGTCGGGCACCAACGGCAGGCAGCAGCCGACCGGCGTGACGTTGAGCGGGCTGGCGTGCCTCAACCATACCGACGTGCGCGAAACCACGATCTGGAACAACCTGCGCATCGGCAATACCGGCATCACCAACTCGTGGGATTCCACCTCCGACACGACGAATACCGTGGGTTCTTACGGCAGCTTCGAATCGGCCACGCGCGTCGGTTCCGAATTGGAGGGGAAAATCGGCATCAATGCCGTTCACGCCATCTTCGGAATATCCTACGAATACACCTTCGGCGTGAACTCGGATTCGCAGACGACCAGCTTCTGGGGCAATGGCCTGCAGATCGGCGGCGCGGTAGGCGGCTTCGACCAGCCGTTCCAGAACCTGGTGCTGACCTGCGGTTACTTCCCGCATCCGTATTCCTATCACCTGGCCGAACGCGGCAACTCGAGTTACCAACACGATCTGTACGTGGTCGATTACATCGTGCATCAACCGAGCGGCGGGAGCGCTTGGCAGCGCGGCTCGGTGCCGCTCACGTGCACCGGGCAGGACGAAATCTTCAAAGACGGCTTCGGCAACAATTCCAGGGAGCAGCCATGAACACGACGCGAAAAATCCTGCGGATCGTTCTGGCCGCCTTGCTTGCCGGCCTGGCTTCCACCGCGTTCGCGCAGACCACGTTTACCTCGAACTCGCCTTTCGTCGCGGTCGGCGCGGAGCAGACGACGAACCATCCATCGATGTCGGCGGCGGATCCGGCGATATTCGCCTACGCGCCGTCGAATCCGAATCTGAGCGTTTCGCACCCGTCGTATGCGGGCGCGTGGATCACGCAGTCCGCGGCGACGCCACAGGCGAAAATCAACTCGGTGCGGCTGTACGCCTATGCGTTGAAAACGGGCGTGTATCAGCACGTCGCAGCGCGCTTTCGCTTCTGGAATGCGTATCAGGCGTCGGCGAGTCCGGTATTTTCCAAACCCACGGAATTTGTCGTCAACATGACGGCGTGCCCGTGCAATTTCGTGGCGGGGCAGGCGTATTTCGTCGATATCGCGCTTCCCAAGCCGATGTACACCGAATCGACGAGCGTCGGCTTCAGTCAGGTGTGGGAGGTCGACACTGGCGACGGCATGCTCGCGATATCCGCCGATCTGGTGCCGGCGCTCGACACTGCCCCGGGATCGGAAACCGTGGGCGCGACAATTGCGGGTTACGGCAACCTCGGCCGCAGTCCGGACGATCTGAACTTCGCGCCGGTGGACGAGCTCGGCGGCGGCCGGCTTGGTCTTGTCTTGAACGGCGCGTCGATGACGCTGGATCAATGCACGGGCACGGCGAATTTCCAGACCCAATTCGACGAGGAATTCGACGACGCCAGCGCGTTCTACCAGCGCTGGAAGGCGAATCCCAACAACGGCACGTTTACGGTTGGATCGGGTTATCTGACGCTGAGCGCGCCGGACGGCGCCGCGCAGTTTCCGTATATCGCGTCGGGCGCACAATCGACGCCGATTCCGCCCGTTGGCAATTTCGAGGTGATCTGGCTCGCGCAATACAACAGCGGACCGAAACCAGATGGCGCGGGCGAAATGGCGGTTTCCCGAGGGACGCCGCTCAATGGCAATCCCGGCGATTCCTATGCCGGCAACGTGCTTCGATCGTGGCAGGACAATGGCTTTACCGTTTCAGTGAACACGAGCGGCGGCGTGCAGACGACTGGCGCGGGCAACGGCACGGATCTGCGCTTGATGGAGTATTGCTGGGTGAATGGCAACGTCGAAGTCTGGGAGACCTGGAACGGCGGGCAGATGCATTTTTCTCAAACGCTACAACCGGCGCAGCGCCCGGATTCGCTCTGGCTCGGCAATTCGATAGTCGCCAGCGGCGCTACGTCGTGGCCCTCCGTAACGATCTATCGCGTACTGGTGCGCGGCGATCAGACCCAGATTGTCGA
>JAFEFD010000024.1 GCA_018240765.1 Pseudomonadota bacterium
AAACGCCCGCCCTGCTGCTTCGTCCAGGCCGCACGCAGGGTCAGCCAATGTGCGGCGTCGAGCCGGCATTTCATGTCCGCGATCTTCTGCTGGATCATCTGGAACGAGCCGATGGACTGCCCGAATGCCTTGCGGTCGCGCGCGTAGACCAGCGTGGCCTCGTAGGCCGCGCGGGCGAGTCCCACCGCCTGCGAGGCGATGCCGATGCGGCCAGCGTCGAGCACGCCCATCGCGATCTTGAAACCGTGGCCTTCGTCGCCGATCACGTCGTCGGCCGGCACGCGGTAGTCCGTGAATTCGATCTCGCACGTCGCCGAAGCACGGATGCCGAGCTTGGGTTCGGTCTTGCCGCGATGGAAACCGGCGCGCTCGGTGTCGATCATGAACGCGGTGATGCCGCGTGCGTGTTTGTCCGGATCCGACATCGCGAACAGCAGGATGTACTTGGCGACCGGGCCCGAGGTGATCCAGCTCTTCTTGCCGTTGATGATGAAGCTGCCGTCGGCCTGTTTCGTCGCGCGGCAACGCATCGCCGTGGCGTCGGAGCCGGATTGCGGTTCAGTCAGCGCGAACGCACCGATTGCCGCGCCACTCGCGATCGGGGTGACGTATTTGTGCTTCTGTTCTTCGTTGCCGAATTTGAGCAGACCATTGCAGTACAGCGTGTTGTTCACCGACATGATGGTCGAATGCGCACAATCGGCTTCGGCGATTTCCATCATCGCCAGCACATAGGCGATGGAATCCATGCCGGCGCCGCCGTATTCGGTCGGCACTTCGATGCCCATCAGGCCGAGCTGGCCCATCTCGCGGATGTTGGCCAGTGGGAATTCGCCGGACTTGTCGAAATCCGCCGCCACCGGCGCAATGCGCTTTTGCGCGAAGTCGCGGGCGATCGCCTGGATTTGCAGTTGTTCTTCGGTAAAGCGGAAATCCATGGGGGCTTCCTGATTTTCGCCTCTCCCGCTGGCGGGAGAGGCCGGCACGCAACAGCGTGCCGGGTGAGGGTGGCGCAAGACGGGGCGCTACGACTCGCGCAGCTCCACCCTCATCCGCCTTCGGCACCTTCTCCCGCCAGCGGGAGAAGGCAATTGCAGGATTTTACCGTTTTCCACCCTTCCACGTCAGCGACCCCGGCTCCGGCAAGTCGGAGAAATCGCAGGCCGGATGTTGCAGACGCTGGTCCAGCAGCCAAGGCAACAACGCCGGCGTGGAATAGGCGTGATGCCAGATCACGTGCATCTCGTTTGGATATTCCGTGTAACGCGGCGCACCGCCCAGAGCGCGCAACGCGCGCACCACGGCGCGCGAGCCGACCATCGCGCCGCCGTAGCCGGTTTCCACATCCGTGTCGTTGTCCTTGGCGCCGTGGAAAATCCATTCGGGCACGTCGCGAATCGTCGCCAAACCGGCAAGTTCGGTCATGCCCGACATCGGCACGCCGGCAGCGAAGCATGCCGGCCAAGCCTTGAATGCATCCCACACGCCGGTGCCACCGTCGGAAATGCCGGTCAGGTAGATGCGACGAGGATCAATGGGAAATCGATTGAGCGCATCACGCACCGTAGCGGCCACACGCGCAGGCGGCCAATATCCGCCGGTCGTTTGCGGCGCGACATAGATCATCGGAATGTTGCCGTGAATCGCCTGATCCAGCCACAACATCGACCCATTGCCGTAGCCGGCCAGTTGCGACTCATTGTTGGTGCCGTCCTGCCAGTCGCCGTGCAGGAAAACGATCAGCGGCAGTTTCTCGCCGCCGATGCGGCCTGGCGTTTCGATCGCACGGTACGGCACGTGCAAGGCATCCTGCGTCCAGTATTTGGCCAGTGCCGAGTAGGCGACATCGGCTCGCGCCATGGTGGATAGAATCGCCAGGCCAACTCCAACCACACCGTACAGAACCCAATTTCTCAAGATAGCGACCCCGCATTCCTGACTGATGAAGACCGTTCGCGTTGAGCGTAGCGAGCAACACGAGCGAAATCGAAACGCCCCAGCCATTCGACTTCGGCGGTTCGCGCCTACGCTCAGGGCGAACGGTATCAGACATTCATTTTGACGCTATTGCCCCATCGCGCTACGATACCCTTCCATCTTTCGATCAAGATGAAAGGATAGACTTGGATCTCGCCGCCACCTCCGGCCTGCTGCGCCTGCTCGCCGACCCCACGCGCCTGCGCCTGCTCGCCCTGATCGAACGCGAAGAATTGACCGTCGCCGAGCTCGCCGGCGTGCTGCGCCTGGCGCAGCCGCGCGTGTCCACGCACCTGGCCAAGCTCAAGGAGGCCGGGCTCGTGCGCGACCGCCGTGCCGGCGTGTCGGCCTATTACCGCTGGAATGCCGAGGGCGACGCCAAATCCGCCGAACTCGTGCAAGCCTTGCGCACGAACCTCGACGACACGCTCATCGCCGACGATCTGCGTCGCCTGCCAACCATTCTGGCCCAACGCGCGCGCGACGCCGGCTGGGCGGATTCCGTCGCGGGCGATATGGAGCGCCACTATTCGCCCGGGCGCACATGGGAAGCGCTGGCGCGCGCCCTGACCAGCCTGATCGACGTCGGCGACGTGCTCGACGTGGCATCCGGCGACGGCGTGCTCGCGGAATTGCTCGCGCCGCATGCCCAATCCATCCTCTGCATCGATGCCAGCGAGCGCGTGGTCGCCGCGGCGCGCGCACGGCTCAAATCCTTCCGCAACGTGCAGGTGCGTCTCGGCGACATGCACGCGCTCGATCTCGGCACGCGCCGCTTCGACCTGGTCACGCTCATGCACGCGCTGACCTACAGCGAAAAGCCCGCGCAGGCCATCGCCGAGGCCGCGCGTGTTCTCAAGCCCGGCGGGCGCCTGTCCGCGATCACGCTTGGCCGGCACGCGCATCGCGCCGCAGTCGCGCCGTTCGATCATCGCAATCTCGGCTTCCGTGCCGAAGACCTGCGCCGCTTCGCCCATGCCGCCGGATTGAAAGTCGCCACCTGCGGAACGATCACGCGCGAGCGCCGCCCGCCCCACTTCGAAGTGTTGCACCTGGTTGCGAGAAAACCGACATGAATCCCCTGCCCTGGAAAGATCCCGCGCGCGTTGCCGCGCTTGAAGCCGCGCTGGCCCGACGCATCCTCGTCATCGACGGCGCGATGGGCACGATGCTGCAAAACTACAAGCTCGACGAGGACGGCTACCGCGGCGAGCGTTTTGCGCGCGGCCATGCGGGCACGCACGCGCATGGCCACGGTCCGAGCTGCGAGCACGACGTCAAGGGCAACAACGACCTGCTCACGCTCACGCAGCCAGACATCATCAAGGCCGTGCACAAGGCGTACCTCGACGCCGGCGCGGACCTGGTCGAAACCAACACCTTCAATTCCACCACGATCAGCCAGGCCGATTACCACCTCGAGCATCTTGTGCCGGAACTCAATCGCGAAGGCGCGCGCATTGCCCGCGAGTGTTGCGATGCTGCCGAGGCCAGAACGCCGGGCCAACCGCGCTTCGTCATCGGTGTACTCGGACCCACCAGTCGCACCGCGTCGATCTCGCCGGATGTGAACAATCCGGGATTTCGCAACGTCAGTTTCGATGAATTGGCCACGGCATACACGCAAGCCACATTGGGGCTCGTCGATGGCGGCGCAGATGTGGTCATGGTCGAAACCATCTTCGACACGCTCAACGCCAAGGCGGCGCTGTTCGCCATCGAAAAAACCTTCGACACACTCGGCGCGCGCGTGCCGGTGATGATTTCCGGCACGATCACCGACCTGTCCGGGCGCACGCTCTCGGGCCAGACCGCCGAGGCGTTCTATTACTCGTTGCGTCACTCGCGACCGCTTTCGATTGGCCTCAACTGCGCGCTTGGCGCGACCGAACTGCGCGCTTACGTCGATGCGCTGGCGCGCATCGCCGAATGCTACGTCAGCACCCATCCCAACGCCGGCCTGCCGAACGCGTTTGCCGAATACGACGAAACGCCCGAGCACATGGCCAGCATCATCGGCGAATTCGCGCGCAGCGGCTTGGTCAACCTGGTCGGCGGCTGCTGCGGCACAACGCCCGCGCATATCGCCGCGATTGCACAAGCCGTGCGCGGTGTTGCGCCGCGCAAGCTGCCAGGCATCGTCGAGGCCGCGGCATGAACCAACGCTACACCCGACTGTCCGGCCTCGAACCGCTGGTCATCACACCGCAGTTGCTGTTCGTCAATGTCGGCGAGCGCACCAATGTCACCGGTTCCGCGCAATTCAAGAAGCTGATCAAGGAAGACCGCTACGACGAAGCGGTGGAAGTCGCGCGCCAGCAGGTCGCCAACGGCGCGCAGATCCTCGATGTGAACATGGACGAGGGTCTGCTCGATTCGGAAGCGGCGATGGTGAAATTCCTGAGCCTGATCGCTGCCGAACCCGACATCGCGCGCATTCCGGTGATGGTCGATTCGTCGAAGTGGAGCGTGATCGAAGCGGGCCTGAAATGCCTGCAGGGCAAGGGCGTGGTCAATTCGATTTCGCTCAAGGAAGGCGAAGCACCCTTCCTCGAACAGGCGCGCAAGGTGCTGCGCTACGGCGCCGCCACCGTGGTGATGGCGTTCGACGAAAAGGGCCAGGCCGACAGCGTCGAACGACGCCTGCAAATCTGCGAACGCTCATACCGGCTGCTCACGGAAAAGATCGGTTTCCCGCCCGAAGACATCATCTTCGACTCCAACATCTTCCCAGTGGCGACCGGCATCGAGGAACACGCCGACAACGCGGTAAATTTCATCGAAGCGGCGAAGGAACTCAAAAAGCGTTTTCCGGATTCGCATATTTCCGGCGGCGTGTCCAACGTGTCGTTCTCGTTCCGCGGCAACAACCCCGTACGCGAAGCCATTCACAGCGTGTTCCTCTACCACGCGATCAAGGCCGGCATGGACATGGGCATCGTCAACGCCGGTGCGATGCCCATCTACGACGACCTCGATCCGGATTTGCGCGAGCGCGTCGAGGACGTCGTCCTCAACCGTCGCGCGGACGCAACCGAACGCCTGATGGAAGTCGCCGAGCGCTACAAGAAAGGGACGAGGGAAACGGACGGCGGCAACGCGCTCGCGTGGCGCGAACTACCGGTAGCAAAACGCCTGGAACATGCGCTGGTGCACGGCATCGACCAGTTCGTGGTCGAGGACACCGAGGAAGTGCGCAAGACCGTCACGCGCACGCTGGACGTGATCGAAGGTCCGCTGATGGACGGCATGAACGTCGTTGGCGACCTGTTCGGAGCGGGCAAGATGTTCCTGCCGCAAGTGGTAAAATCCGCACGCGTGATGAAAAAAGCCGTCGCCTGGTTGCTGCCGTTCATGGAGGAAGAAAAGAAACGCAGCGGCGCCGTCGGCAAGTCCAACGGCAAGATCGTCATGGCGACGGTCAAGGGCGACGTGCACGACATCGGCAAGAACATCGTCGGCGTGGTGCTGGCCTGCAACAATTTCGACGTGATCGATCTCGGCGTGATGGTGCCGGCGCAGAAGATCCTCGACACCGCGATTGCGGAGAAGGCCGACATGATCGGCGTGTCCGGCCTGATCACGCCGTCGCTCGAAGAGATGGCGCACGTGGCGAAGGAAATGAAACGGCAGAACTTCAAAATTCCACTGCTGATTGGTGGCGCGACGACGTCGCGCGCCCACACGGCGATAAAGATCGAACCGAATTACGAAACGGCTTGCGTATGGGTCAAGGATGCTTCACGCGCGGTCGGCGTGGCGCAATCGCTGGTCAGCAAGGAACTCGTCGACGGCTTCCTCGCCAAGGTCCGCGCCGATTACGCCGAGGTGCGCGAACGCCATCGCACGCGCAGTCCGGGACGCCGGCCGATTGCGCTGGAAGCCGCGCGCGCGAACGCATCGAAGCTCGACTGGAAAAATTACTCGCCACCGGCACCACGCAAGCCCGGCATCACGGTGTTCGATGATGTTCCGTTGACGGAACTGCTACCCATCATCGACTGGACGCC
>JAFEFD010000250.1 GCA_018240765.1 Pseudomonadota bacterium
CGCGACAACGGCAAGGGCGTGCAGTCGCCGGCCGCTGGCGAAGGCACCGGCATGCGCAGCATGCAGGCGCGCGCGCGTCGACTCGGCGCGACGTTTTCCATCGGATCGCAACCCGGTGCGACCGTCGTGCGTTTGACGATGCCTTTGCCCGAAACCGCGTAGCCTGCGCTGCGGATCGGATCGCTTTGATCAAATCAGCTTGATCTCGCGCAGCCGCTGTTGCAGGTATTCGTGCGCGGTGATCGAGGTGTCGTAGCGGCGCGGATTGTCCGCGCTCACGCAGGACGGCAACGGATCGAGCACCACGTCCGGATTCGGATGCAGGAAGAACGGCACCGAGTAGCGCGGCTTGCGCGCAGCCTCGCCCGGCGGGTTGACGACGCGATGCGTGGTCGATGGATAAACGTGATTGGTCAGGCGTTGCAGCATGTCGCCGATATTCACCACGATGGTGTCGGCATCCGAAGTGAACGGCACCCATTCGCCCGCGCGCGACTTCACTTCCAGGCCAGCGGCGCTGGCGCCGACCAGCAAGGTGATGAAGTTGATGTCCTCGTGCGCGCCGGCGCGCACGTTCGGTACGTCGGGCGTGGTGATCGGCGGATAGTGGATCGGGCGCAGGATCGAATTGCCGACATTGGTCTTGTCGGCGAAGAAATGTTCCGGCAAGCCGATGTGCAAGGCGAGCGCGCACAACACGCGCGAGCCGAGCGCATCGAGCGCGTGGTACAGCGCCAATCCCTTTTCATGGAATTGCGGAACTTCGGCCGGCCACACGTTCGGCGCCATCACGTCGGCGAATTTCGAGCCGGGCGGCAGTTCGCGACCGATGTGGTAGAACTCCTTCAGGTCCGGATAGCGCGAATCCTTGGCCGTTTCGATGCCGAACGGCGTGTAGCCGCGTGCGCCGCCAGTGCCCTTGAGGTGGTATTTCGCCTTGGTCTGCGTGGGCAATGCGAAGAAGCGCACGAAGGCGTCGTAGGCGCCGTCGATCAATGCCTGCGGGATGCCATGGCCGCGGATGCCGGCGAAACCCCATTCGCGGTAGGCCGCGCCGAGTTCGGCGACGAAGGCGTTTCGATCTGTATCGAAACGGCGGATGTCGAGGGTCGGGATACGTGCGTTCATTTCACCAATTCTACGGCGTTGGCCAACTCC
>JAFEFD010000251.1 GCA_018240765.1 Pseudomonadota bacterium
ACGACCAGCGTGGGCACCATCGCAATGCTGTGGGTCAGCCAGGCCAGCGGCACGCCGGCCACGAACCCGACCGCGCCCGACAGGCCGGCGCAGACCCACAGCTCGTCGGCCGTGAGCCCGCGCACGACCACCGGATGGCGGTTCAGGCGATGCGGCATAAAGGTCACGAGCCCGTCGCGCGGCGGGCTCTCCAGGGCGCCAGCCATGGTTGCCGGCCCTTACAGCACGCCGGTGGCCTTGGTCAGCAGCCAGATGCCGACGACCAGGAGGATCGCGCCGACCGCCACCGTCAGGCCGAACTGGCCCCAGGTGGCGCGGCCGGTGTGGATTTCCGCGTAGCGCGTGTAGGCGTGGTAGCAGACGCCGACGAACATCGAGGCAACGACGAGCAGCGCGATCAGCAGCACGATGTCGTAGCCGTAGTTCTGCAGCGTCTGCATGATGCCGCTGCCGGTGCCGCGCGACGGGTCTTCCAAGGTGGGCAGGGCCGCCAGCGAGACGAGCGGCGTGGCAGCGAGGCCCAGCGGGGCAAGCATGGCTGCGATGCGCGCAGCGGGGCGACGAGGAATCAGCGAAGCGTTCATGGCGATACACCCTTTCATGGTGGTCAGGACAGGAGGAAGAAGCCCAGCACCAGGTACATCGCGACGAAGCGCACGATGACGCCGAGGAACTGGCGTTGGGTCAGGTGGTGCTCGGCCCAGCCGACATAGGCGGTGCGCATCGCCCACACGCCCCACAGCAGCAGAACGGCGAAGACGAAACCGAGCACGACGGTGGAGACGGCCGCGGGCGCGAACCCGCCGTTGGCCTGGAAGGCGGCGACCTGATCGGCGGAAGGCGTCATGGCGACGGCGCCTCCTTGTCGCTGGCCGCGCCGCTTCGCGTGTAGTCGCCGGCCAGCGGCACGGGATCGCGCGGCTGGGCGCGCTGGGGAACGAGGTAGTCCCGCAAGCCTGCGCGCATGCGCTGCAGGTCGGCGCGCAGCCGGGCGTAGTCGAAGTGGTAGCGGGCGCGCTCCTGCGGTGCGGTGGTGGCTCCACGCTCGGCGAGGCGATCCAGCAGTTCGAGCTGGCGCGTTACCGCGGCGAGCATCTCGCGCTCTGCGGCGTTGTCGGCGGCATCGGCAGCGACGGCCGGCTGAAGCCCCGCAGCGGCGAGCAGGAGCGCGGCCAATAGCGCGGCGATGGCGTGGCGCCGGACATGCGCAGGACTGCGGAAGGTTTCCATCGAGCCGTTCTCCGGGGATGCGGATGGCTCATGCTCGAACGCCCGGTCTTCCGGCGCTGCAATCAATCGGAACCGGCCCGCCACCGCTTTCCGGCAGCGCAAGGAACGACGCGCCTACAGGTACTTCTTGAAGGTGGCCGCGGAGATGGCCACGGCAACGCCCAGCAGCGCCGCGCTGGGCAGCAGGATCAGCAGCGGATGCACGCTGACCGACAGCGCGAGGTACGTGACCCAGGGCAGCACCGCCAGCGGCATCAGGCTCGCCCTGGCCCGGTGATAGACGAAGCCCGATTCGCGCCCGGCGCCGAAGCCGCGCACGTCCCTGCGCACCAGCCCATCGACCAGGCCGACGAAAGCAGCCATCACGAACAGCGGCAGGATCAGGATCAGCACCAGCAGCCGCACGAGGAACACCAACACGGTGTAGGCCGAGGCGATCAGGTAGCTCTCCACGTGCACGTAGACCTGTCCGAGGTAGTAGCGGAAGTCCTGCACCTGGCTGTGGGCGCCGGCACGGGATTGCGAGGCGGCATCGCGTATCCAGTCCAGCAGCCCGGTCTTCACGAACAGTCCTTGGTAGGCCCACTCGACGAGCTGCCGCGCACTGCGCCCCGGCTCCTGCACCAGCACGCTGCGCGTGAAATGCTCCGAGACCTGCGACAGCTCGTAGTTCAGCATGCCCTGCGCATGGCGCCAGCCCTGCTCGGGCCAGAAGAAGTGCATGCCGATGCACTCGATCACGATGCACAGCAGCAGCGAGCCACACAGCACGCCGAACAGCCGGAACGGCAGCGTGACCAGCCCCGCGATCAGGCCCTGCTGGCGGACCTGCTGGCGCTGGACGGCGACGGCGGGGTCGCTCATGCCGCGGCCCCTTCATCCACGCTCGCCATCTGCTTGAAGTCCGCCAGCAGATCGTCGGGCAGCGCCTGATCCTGCAGGCCGGGAAGCCCCTTGCTGTCCCACCAGTCGCCGGCCTCGACGTAGTGCTGGCGCATGTAGCCGGCCAGCTCCTGCAAATCCTTGGGCATGGCCTCGTCGGGATCGGGCGCCGGCAAGGGCATGCGCACCTTCCACAGGTGGCCGCCCTCGATCAGCGCAAAACACTGCCCCTTGGGCAAGCCGACGACGTGTGCCGGTTCGATCAGCGGAACGCTGTTGCTGCTGATGCGGTCCTGCGTGTTGGACGTGAACGCGGTGTTGCCGGTCGGGTCGGAACTGTCGGTGGCACCGCTCATCACCGTTGTCGTGTAGACCTCGACCTTGGGCAGTTGCCGCGTCAGCAGCTCGGCCGTGATGGTCTCGCGCACGCGCAGCATGAACAGGTTATTGAAGTTCCCGATGACCTGGCCGGCCTTGGCGCGGTTGCCGATGCGGGCCTCGATGTCGCTCATGGTCTGCGTATAGGCCGTGACCTGCACCCCGGCGCCGCCGCCTTTGTTGACCATCGGAATGAACTCGTCGCCCATCAGCTCGTTGAACTCGTCGGCGTGCACGTTGATCGGCACCTTCACGCCTGCCGACGCGCCCGGCAGGCCATCGTCGATACCGAACTTGTAGATGTGCCCGGCGACCGACACCAGATCGCTGAACATGGAATTTCCCACTGCGGCCGCGACCTCAGCGTCCGACAACGCATCCAGCCCGACATAGACCACGGCCCGCTTCCGGATGATCTGCATCCAGTCGAAGATCGGCCGCGGGTCGCCCAGGTCCGAGTAGTTCGGCGCGAGCAACTGCGCGATCTTGCCGGTGGTCAGCTTCTCCAGCAGCGGCAGGAGCGACGCCACGATCTTGTCGAAGTACGTCCTGTCGTAGCGCACCGCGCTGCGCAGCCCGTCGAGCACCGGGTCGTAGATGCGCACCTGCGAGAGGTACTGCTCCAGCGCGACGACGCGCTTCTCCCGCCCGATCATGTTGCGCGGGATGTTCTTGTCGTTCAGCTTGGCTTCGAGCTGGACGATGACCTCCCAGGCTTTCGGCTCGCTCCTGGCGAAGTAGTGCTGGGCGTACTCGATGAACAGCGCATCGATGTTGATGACGTGGCGCTGGATCAGCAGGTAGTCGGGCCGCTGCCCCAGCTCGACCAGAGCACGAGCGATGATGTTGACAAACCTCCACGCGAACTCCCTGAAGGCGGCCGAATTGCCTTCACCGGAGAGCTGGCCCGCGATGCGCGTGGCGACTTCGCTGATGCGCCCGAACCGCCCCACGGCGTTGTAGCGGGCGCTGATGTCCGGCCAGCCCAAATGGAAGACGTAGAACTCGCCTTCGCGTCCGGCGCGTTTGGCTTCCACGTACATGCGCTTGAGCAGATCGGCGTCGCCCTTGGGGTCGAAGACGATCACGACCTCGTGCTGGCCGCCCACCTTGCGGCGGATGTCCTGGGTGATGAACAGTTCGGCCAGGCGGGTCTTGCCGACGCGGGTGGTGCCGAGCACCAGCGAATGGCCGACGCGCTCGGCCAAAGGCAGGGTGACGTCAACCTCGTGCGGTTCGATGCCGTGCAGGCGCGGCAGACCACCGACTGGCGGTAGCGGCCGCGCCGGGTTGAGCGGGCTGTCCCAGGCCAGGGCCTTCGCCAGCTTGGACAGGGGGTACGGTGCGAACTCCAGGCGCTCCTCGAAGTGCCGTGCCGCCCGATAGATCGCCGTCGGTTCGACATAGCGGCGGAACTCCGGCCGGTAGGTCTGCATCAGCCGGTGCGTGTGGCGCTGGTCCCAGCGGAAACCCCGGCCGACGAATAGCCGCTGCTGGCTGACCGGCACGTCGCGGCTGGTCATCACGTAGCGCGGCAGGCGCCGGATGTTGCGCCGGTAGCGCAGGATCGCCCAGGCGTCCCGGAAGCGGATCGCACCGAAGGTCAGGAAGGCCAGCGCGCTGCCCAGGCCGAGCAAGGGGCTCAGCGCGAGCGACCACGGGGCCACCAGGCACAGAAGCGCGGCGCCCGCACAGACCGCGACGGTGTAAAGCTCCACCGCTGGCCGCAGCAAGACTTCGACGGCTTGGGAGTGGGCCATGGTGGGCGCTTCACCTGGCTCTACCGCGTCAGGGCTCGATGCCGGTGGCGGTGATCAGCACCGGGTAGTGCTTGATGCCCAGGCGGTGTGCCAGGTCGTCGCCCGAGGCCGGGGACAGCACCAGACCCGGCGCGAGGCGGCGCAGCGCGGCCAGTGCCTCGGGTGTTGCGACATTGACCACCAGGCCCACGGCGCGCTGCGCTTGCAGCTCCACGCGCCGCTGCTTGAGCCAGGCGCGCGAGCGGTCGTCGTCACCGACCAGGAACAGCGGCGTCAGGCTCGGCGCGCGGATCACGCGGCGCAGCTCGTCGCCCGGTGTGAGCCGCGCCGACCGCACGGGCAGCATGGCCGCCTCGGCTTCGGCAGGACCGCCGATGCGGGGTACTGGTTGCGGCGTGGCCGGTTGGCCTGGCTGCGTATCCTGCGGGTTCAAGGCCCGGTAGTACGGCAGCGCCGAGGTGCCGCCCTTGTCCTCGACCACGATCAGCGGCGGGGAACTGCTCTTGGTGGCGGGGCCGCGATCCTGCGCGTCGGCGGTGGCGGCCAGCAGCGCCGCGGTCGCGGCAAGGAGGATGCGGTTCATGGCATGTAACTCCGGGCAGAGGGAAGTGAAGCGCCCGGCCCGAGCACGCGGGTCAGGTGCTGGTGGACGCTGCGGCGGTAGCGGGCGGCCGGCGCACCGCCTGCGGGGCGGTGGTAGCGGCCGATGGCGACCAGCCAGTCCTCGCCCGGCGTGTGCTGCTCTTGCAGGATTTCCGCGGCGATGGCGAGGTTGCGGTAGGGGTCGAGCAGATCGCAGGGATGCGCGTAGCGGTGCGCGTGGTAGCCGAGGTTGACCTGACCGAGACCGGCGTCGATGCGATTGGCCGGCGTGCGTGCCAGCGCCCGGCGGATGCCTGCGCAGGCCTCGGCGCGTGTCGCGTAGCGTTCGGCGCGGCCGGCGACGTTGAGCGTCCACGGCCAGGGGATCAGCCGGCCGCGCAGCCGTGCGCCGCTCTCTTGCAGCGCCACCGCGTAGAGCACCGGCGACGGCACGCCCGCCTGCTGGGCGGCGAGCTGGTAGGCCGGTGGTGGCACTTCTTGGCCGAAGGCGATGGCGGCATGGGCGCTGAGGCCGAGGACCAGGGCCGCGCAGCCCGCGCGGTGGGTTACTGCCGCTGCCATTGGCCGTTGACCTCGCGCACCACGGCGGGCAGATCGCCGGGCAGGCCAAGCGACAGCCAGCGCCCGGCGTCATGGTTGAGCGTGATGGCGCGCGAGCGCACGCGGCCGGCGTCGATGCCAGCCTGCGTCGCCCATTGGCGGATGCGGGCGTCGTCCTGGCGGCTACCGACCATGTAGAGATCGAAGGCGGTGCCGGCCGCCTGCAACTGGCGCGCGCGCTGCTCGCACGGCGGACACTCGGCCTTCACGAAAACCGCCAGCCGGCCCGAACCCCGGTTGCCGGCGCCCGGCGCCTTCACGCCCGGCATGTCCACGCGCTGCTGGCCCGGATAGAGCCGCTTCCAGGCGGCGTCGTAGGCCCGCTGGTAGGCCAGCGTCTTGCCCACGCGCTTCGATTCCGCCTGCACCTGCAGCTCCGCATAGCGGTTGCGTTCCTCGTCGCTGCGCGCCTCGATGCCCAGGGCCGTGAGCGGATCGAGGTTCGGGGAATAGATGCCCAGCGGTCCCTGCATCACTTGCCGGTAGCGCGCCCATTCCTCCGGCCGCAGACCCCAATCACGCGCCAGGCGCTCGTCCAGCGCGGCGTCGGCGCTGTTCTGGACCTGGGCGGGAACCGTGCGCGAGGACGCAACCGGCGCCGACTGCGCCGAGGCAGCACCCGCGACGACAGTGAGGATGGCGGCAAGACCGATCGCG
>JAFEFD010000252.1 GCA_018240765.1 Pseudomonadota bacterium
GACGGGGGGCGCAATCAGGCCAATCTCGACCTGGCCGAAGTACGCCGGAACCTGGCCGTGGTGCAGTACGAGCAGGCCGTGCAGGCCGCCTTCCGCGACGTAGCCGACGCGCTGTCGGCACGCCGCTGGCTCGCCGAGCAGGTGCAGGTTCAGCGCGAAGCGTTGGCCGTGCAGCGGGAACGCGCCCGCCTGTCGCGCCTGGCCTATGACAACGGCGCCACCAGCTTTCTGGATGTGCTCGACGCCGAGCGCTCGCTGATCTCCGCCGCGCAGCAACTGGTTCAAACCCGCCGCGCGCTGCTGGCCAGCCAAGTCGCCCTGTACCGCGCACTGGGCGGTGGCGCACAAGCGCTGCCCGATGCGCCACTGCTGGCTTCTCCCACCCTTCCTGCCTCTGCCGCAGCACCCACAGCCCACTGAAAACCATGGACAACGCATTGAAAAAGAAACTGATTACCGTCGGCATTGCGATAGCGCTGGCTGCGGGTGCCTGGTACACATGGCAGAAGTACAAAGGCGGCAAAGACGACGGCGCCTTACTGCACGGCAACGGCCGCATCGAGGCGACCGAAGTCGACGTGGCGACCAAGCTGGCAGGGCGCGTCGACAATATCCTGGTCAGCGAAGGAGCCTTCGTAAAGGCAGGCCAGGTGCTGGCCACCATGCAGGTGCAGACGCTGAACGCGCAGCTGCGCGAGGCCAAGGCCCAGCGCCAGCAGACCCTGGCCGCCGTCGCCAGCGCGCAGGCCCAGGTGGTCATGCGCCAGAGCGACAAGACGGCCCAGCTGGCCCGGATGCGCCAGGCCGAGGCCGAGTTCGACGCTGCCAAGCGCCGGCTGGCACGTTCGGAGACCCTGACAAAGGAAGGTGCAGCCTCGGTGCAGACGCTGGACGACGACCGGGCTCGCGCGCGCAGCGCCGAAGCCGCGATTGCCTCTGTGCAGGCGCAGGCCGATTCGGCCGATGCCGCCGTCGCCGCCGCACGCATGCAGGTCACCAGCGCGCAGTCCCAGGTCCAAGCCATCGATGCCACGCTGGAGCGCATCCAGGCCGAAATCGACGA
>JAFEFD010000253.1 GCA_018240765.1 Pseudomonadota bacterium
CTGGCGCGCCAGCCGCACGGCCGGGTTTTCGGTGTTCCTCGGCTTCCGCACCGATCAGCAGCAGGCGGTGGTATTGCTCGGCAATACCGACGCAGACCTCAGCGCCATCGGCATTGCCTGGCTGCAAGGACGCGTGCCGCCACCACTGCCGCCGCCACCGCCGCCGCCAGAACCCGGCGATTTCACGGCCTATTCGGGTTTGTATCGCATCCCCGGTGGCAAGGCCATCACGGTTCGCGCCGGATCTGGCGCCCTGAGAGCACAGTTTCCCGGACAGTTTCCAGTTGCGTTGCGCAGGGTCGGGCATGACGTGTTCGCCGCGCCCGGCGATGCCTTCGTGCTTTCGTTCCAACGCAACGGCAGCGTCGTCACATCGGTCCTGCTCGGCCAGGCCGGCGCCAACGTGCTAGCGCCGCGCCTGAGCGAACGCGCGCCGCGACTGACGCGTGGAACACTGGCGCCATCTGCCGACACCCTGCGCAACCTCACCGGCGACTATCAGCTGGATGCCGATACTCTTTTGCGGGTCACGCTAAAGCAGAATGCGCTGCTCGTCCAGGCCAGCGGTTCGGCGGCTCTGATGCTGAGCGCGTTTGCGCCGGACCGTTTTGCCGATGCCGATGGCGCCTGCGAAGTCCATTTCCTGCGCAACGAAACACGTGCTGTAACGGGTTTGAAGCTCGTGCTTGCCGGCGCCGAACGTGAGGCACATCGCGTTGTGTGGATTGCGCCAACACTGCGCTAGCGCCCCGCAATCGTCTTGCGTATCCTGCGCGCATGACCGCGCTGAGCGTCAATGTCAACAAGATCGCCGTGCTGCGCAATTCGCGCGGCGGTGACGCTCCCGATGTCATACGCGCCGCACGCACCTGCATCGCGGCGGGCTGCCATGGCATCACCGTGCATCCGCGCCCTGACCGCCGCCATATCCATTCGGACGATGTGCGTGCGTTGTCGGGGTTATGTACGCACGGCATCGAATTCAACATCGAAGGCAATGCATTCGCGCCGCCCCGCGAAGGCTATCCCGGTCTGCTGGCGCTGGTACGTGAAGTACGCCCGGCGCAGTGCACCCTGGTGCCGGACGGTGATGGTCAGATCACGTCGGATCACGGTTTCGATCTCGCCGCCGATGCGGCGCGCCTGCGCCCGCTGATTGCGGAATTGAAATCCCATGGCACCCGCGTGAGCTTGTTCATGGATGCCGGCGCAGCCGGAATCGAACGCGCCGCCGAACTGGGCGCGGACCGTGTGGAATTGTATACAGGCCCGTATGCGGCCGCGTTTGCGCGTGGCGATTACGCACGGGAACTCGATGCCTGCGTACTGTCCGCCGCTGCGGCGCGCGCCGCCGGCCTTGGCGTGAACGCAGGTCACGACCTCGACCAGGCGAATCTGCCCGCGCTCAAGGCAGCGATTGCGTATCTGGCGGAAGTCTCGATCGGGCACGCCCTGATTGGCGAGGCCCTGTACGCCGGCCTTGCGCCAACGGTTCGCGCTTACCTGGAAATACTCGGCGCCTGAAACGCAAACGCCGCGTTTCCGCGGCGTCGCGACGCAGACCGCGGCAGCGATTTATTGATCGCCGGCAGCGGCGGGCGACACAAACCCGATCTTGATCATGCCGGCGTTCTTGGCATCGGCCATGACCTGGGCCACGAGCTGGTACTTCGTGGTGCGATCCGGCTTGATGTCGAGTTCGGGCTGCGGATCCTTCTGCGCGGTGACGCGCAACTGCGCACGCAGGGCATCCTCGCTGATCGGCTCGTCATTCCAGAACAACTGGCCATTGGACTGCACCACCAGGCGGATGGGCTCCGGCGGCGGCGGCGGCGGCACTGCAGGCGGTGGCGACGGCTGCGGCAGGTCGATCTGGATCTTGTTCGACAGCAGCGGCATGGTGATCATGAAAATGATCAACAGCACCAGCATGACGTCGACGAGCGGCGTCACGTTGATGTCGGCCATCGCGCCGCTGCTGCTGTTGGTGGAAAATGCCATGTCGCGTTACCTCGATGCGAAAGCGCGCGCCGCCCCCCGCGGGCGGCGGCGTGTCATTGCGTTGTGGCGCTGTGCGCCTGGGTGATGAAGCCGAGCTTGACCATGCCGGCGGCCTTGGCGTCACCCATAACCGTTGAGATGAGCGAGTACTC
>JAFEFD010000254.1 GCA_018240765.1 Pseudomonadota bacterium
CAACGCCAAGCCGCCGGTGGAAGGGGTGGATGCGCTGCTGAGCCTGCGCCCGCAATGACATGACCGACGCGACCGCCACGAGTCCCTGGCGCCATCTGCCCAATGCCTTGACGGTATTGCGCATGGCGCTGGTCGTGCCGCTGGCCTGGATGATCCGCGAGACGCGCTACGACGAAGCCGTGGTCGTCGCTGCCGTGGCCGGATTGACAGATGCACTCGACGGCTTTCTTGCCAAGCGCTGCGGCTGGCAAAGCTGGCTCGGTGGCGTGCTCGATCCGATCGCCGACAAGTTGATGCTGGTCGCTTGCTTCGTCACCCTCGGCATGGTTGGCGCGCATCCGGACTGGTTGACCTTGCTGGTGGTCGGTCGTGATGTTGTGATCGTCGCCGGTGCGGTGGCCTGGCACAACCTGATCGGACGCATCCACGCCCAACCCACGCGTTTGTCCAAGCTGACGACCGTCGTGCAAATCGTCTATGTGCTTGCGCAGTTGTTGCATCTGAGTCACTGGCTCGATCTGCCAGTGCCGGTGCTGCAAGGCTTGATCGCGCTTGTCGCGGCGCTGACGGCCATCAGCGGCGTGCAATATGTCCTGATCTGGTCGCGCAAGGCGCTGCATAGCTTGGAGAAGCGGACATGACGACCACGTTGCGCTGGCAATTGCTCGCCCTGACCGTGATCGTCGGTGCGGTGTTGTGGCTGCTTGCGCCGGTGCTGACGCCGTTCGTCATCGCGGCGATGTTTGCCTACCTGTTCGATCCGCTGGTCGAGCGCATGCGCAAGCTGCGTCTGGGACGCGGTGCCGCGACCGGCATCGTGTTCCTGGTGCTGACGCTGCTGCTGATCCTCGTGCTGCTGTGGCTGGTTCCGTACCTGCAGCATCAAGTTTCCACCCTGATCCGGCGCCTGCCGGATTGGATCGGCTGGCTGCAGACCGACGCGGTGCCCTGGCTCAACGCCAAGTTTGACATGGAACTGGAAACGCCGGACGTGCAGCAACTCGTCGCCGTCCTTCAGCAGCACTGGAAAGAAGCCGGCGGACTCGCTGCCGCCGTGCTCGCGCAGGTTTCCAAGTCGGGTTTTGCATTGGTCACGTGGAGCGTGCATGTGTTGATTGTGCCGGTCGCGTTCTTCTATCTGCTGCGCGACTGGCGCAACATGATCGGACATATCCACGACCTGCTGCCGCGTTCCATTGAGCCGGTCGTCGCGCGCCTGGCGCACGAATCCGACGATACGCTCGGCGGCTTCCTGCGCGGCCAGTTGTCGGTGATGATCGTGCTCGGCGTGCTCTACGCGATCGGTCTGTTCGCGATCGGCATCGACGTCGGTCCGCTGATCGGCATCATCGCCGGCCTGATCAGTTTCGTGCCGTACCTGGGCGCGATCACCGGCGTGCTGATGGGCGCGGTCGCGGCGTTCGTGCAATACCACGACTGGGTGCATGTCGCCGGGGTGCTGATCGTATTCGGCGTGGGTCATGTGATTGAAGGCTATGTGCTGGTGCCGCGCCTGGTCGGCGAGAAGATCGGCCTGCATCCGCTCGCGGTGATCTTCGCGATCCTTGCCGGTGGCGAACTGTTCGGATTCCTTGGCGTGCTGCTGGCGCTGCCGGTCGCGTCGGTGGCGATGGTGATGCTGCGCTATGCGCACGAACGCTATCGTGGCAGCGAGTTGTACGGCAGCGGCCGCAACCCGACCATCGTGGTTCCGCTGGCGCGTTCCGACGAAACCGCGCCGCCCAAGCCATGAATGCGCAGTTGCCGTTGCTGTTGCGCTGGCCGGCACAGCAGCGTTTCGAGACGTTTGTGGCTGGCAACAATGGCGCCGCGCTGGCGCTCGTGCGCGACGCGGCGACGTCGACGGCGGCGCCGTGGGTATTCGCGGCGGGCCCCGCCGGCAGCGGCAAGACGCATCTGCTGCTGGCCGCCTGCGCCACTGCTACGGCCGCCGGGCGTAACGCTCAATACCTGTCGCTGGCGATGTTGGGCGATCGCGGCGAGGCCATCCGGCGCGTATCCATCGCCCCGGCGGATGCCATTCGGTCACTGGGCGGCAGTGACTTGCTCGCGCTCGACGATGTGCATGCCATTGCCGGCGACGCCGCCGCCGAGCATGCACTGTTCGATCTGTACAATCGCTGCAAAATTGAACAATCCACTTTGTTGTTTGCCGCGACAGCCGCGCCCGCGCAGGCCGGCATTGTGCTGCCGGACCTGGTTTCGCGCCTTTCGTCTTGCGCGCAGGCGCGCTTGATCCCGCTTGACAACACGGCGCGGCGCGCTTGGCTGCGCGAACGTGCAGGCGCGCGCGGACTGACTCTGGACGACAGCGTGCTCGACTGGCTGTTCGCGCATCACGCGCGCGATCTGTCCAGCCTTGCCGATTTGCTCGAACGTCTGGATCGCGCTGCACTGGCCGCTCAGCGTCGCGTCACGGTGCCGTTTTTGCGTGCTATGCTCGACCGCGACAGCGGAGTCCGAACGCATGAAAATGGATTCTGATCCGAGTACCGAGGCGGGATTCATCCTGCAATTCGAGCCGCGCCCCGGATACCTGTTTGCGGAAGTGACCGGTTCGCGCAGCTCCGTCGCGATCACGTTGGCCTACTGGCAGAAAATTGCCGCCGAATGCGCTCGCACAAACGTGCGCAAGCTCCTTGTCGTCGATCATTTTCGCGGCAATGCCGTGACCAAGGACGAGATGATCCAGTGCGTGCACGCGCTGCGCGATTCAGCGCTGGCGAAACTCCGCATCGCGTTTTACGAACCGGAAGCGGAAAACCTGTCGGTCTTGCAGCATGCCGAACTCGAGGCGCTGGATCTGGGCATCGATTTCCGCGCGTTTGCCAGCCAGCGCGAGGCCGAAATCTGGTTGCGTCACGGATCCTGATTGGCGCGGCGTAGGCGCGCGTCGAGTTCGGCCAGCCGCTGCGGTGTGCCGATGTCAAACCACTCGCCATGATGATGCGCACCGCTCACGCGGCCCTCGCGCATGGCCGCGCGCAGGATCGGCACGATGCCGAATTTGCATGGCTGTTGTCCGGCCAATAGTTCCGGACGATACACGCCGATGCCGGCGAAAGTCAGTTGCGGCTCATCGAACACCCACCCACCGCGCAGCGCGAAATCGCCGAGCGGGTGCTGCGGCGGATTGTCGACGAGTACCAGATGCGCCAATCCCGTCGGACTTTCTGGCAAGGTGGAAAAATCGAAATCCGTCCAGATGTCGCCATTCACCGCGATGAACGGCAGCTGCCCAAGCAAGGGCAGGGCGCGCAGCATGCCGCCGCCGGTTTCCAGCGCTTCCGCGCCCTCGTACGAATAATGGATGCGCAGATTCCAGCGTGCTCCATCTCCGAGCGCGGCCGGGAACCGCCCGGCAAGATGCGAGGTGTTGATCACGACCTCGCGCACGCCCGCGCGCGAGAGGCTTTCCAGGTGCCATTCGATCAGGCGCTTGCCGCCGGCTTCGAGCAGCGGCTTGGGCGTCGCGTCCGTGAGCGGGCGCATGCGTTCGCCGCGGCCAGCGGCGAAGATCAGGGCGTGTTCGATCATGGCGCAGGCACGGTCAGGTCGCGGCTGGCGACGGCGCGTTGCAGCAAAGTGGAAAAGTCCACAAGTTCTGGATAGCGCCGCGCCACCTGGATGAAGTAATGCCAGACCAGTGGCAGGTCGCGCAGATACTGCGCCTTGCCGTCGCGGTAGTTGAGCCGACAGAAGATGCCGAGCACCTTGATGTGGCGTTGCAGGCCGACCAGATCGAACCAGCGGCGAAACGTGGCCGCATTGACCCCGGCGGCCGCGCGTTGGCGATAGTCTTCGACCCACGCGTCCACGCGCGCATCGTCCCAGGCGATGTAGCAATCACGCAGCAGCGAAACCAGGTCATACGTGATCGGCCCGCAGACGGCGTCCTGGAAGTCGATGACTCCCGGCGAGTTCGTGGCGACGATCATCAGATTGCGGCTGTGGTAATCGCGATGCACGAATGCGCGCGGTTGCTCCAGCGCGGCGTGCACGAGGAAGGTGAACGCCGCCTCGATCACATCCCATTCGTCGCAACCGGGCGTGAATCCCAGGTGACGTTTCAGGAACCACTCCGGCAGCAATTCCATTTCCGCGATCAGGCGCGCGCGATCATAGGTCGGCAGGCCATTCGTATCGGCATGGGCCTGCATGCGCGCGAGCGCATCCAGCGCCGACGCGTACAACGCATCCACACTGGCGTCGTTCAACTCGGGCAGGTAGGTGCGCGTGCCGAGGTCTTCCATCAGCACGAA
>JAFEFD010000255.1 GCA_018240765.1 Pseudomonadota bacterium
ACGTAGGTGAGCACATACGCGTCGTTGTCGATCTTCAGCAACTGCGGCTCGGTCAATGCCCATCCTGCGTTGACTTCACATTTGACGCCGCTGATGTGCTTGACGACATCCGCCTTGCTCACGCGGGTTCCGCCTCTTTGTTCCACGAACTTGTCGCCGAGCAAGCTATCGAAGAATTTGCCGTCGCCTTTGTTGTAGGCCGCATGCGCCCGTTTCTCCAATGCAAGCAATGCCTGTGCCGTTGGCGCGGCATCGACCGAATGGGTAACGTGGACGTTTGCAACCGGCGCATTGTTCGCAGGCGCTGCCGATGCAGAAAATACGACAGCGGGGTACAAGGCTAGGGACAAATACGTGGATTTGAGGATCATCTGTTTTCCCCTTCTTGAGTTCATAACCCCATTGAAAACAAGTAGGGCGAGAGCAGTCGCGCAGCGACGTATCACGCCTCTATGAATTCAGACTTTATACCGGCGGAACCCGCCGCGCTACCACCGTCCTACTTTGCGGTCCGACGCGAGTAGAATCCACGTTTCAGACCGAGCGAGAGTGTGCCATGCTCAAACCCACCTACCCCTACTACCTCGCCAACAAGCCTGTCGCGGCGAACACGGACCTGGAAGTCACCGACAAGTACACGGGCAAGGTGGCGACACGAGTGGCGCTGGCGGATGCGAAGGCCATCGACGCCGGCATCGCCGCGGCGGTGGCGGCACAGGAACCCTGCCGCAAGATGGCGCCGTTCCAGCGCCAGGCAATCCTCGAACATTGCGTGAAACGCTTCCGCGAGCGCTACGAGGAACTGGCGATGGCGCTGTGCATCGAGGCCGGAAAACCCATCAAGGATGCACGCGGGGAAGCGTCGCGCCTGATCGACACCTTCAAGGTCGCCGCCGAGGAATCGGTGCGCATCGACGGCGAGGTGATCAATCTGGAAATCTCGCAACGCGCGAAAGGCTATCGCGCGTTTACCAAGCGCGTGCCGATCGGGCCATGCTCGTTCATTTCGCCGTTCAATTTCCCGCTCAACCTTGCCGCGCACAAGGTTGCGCCGGCACTGGCCGTCGGTTGTCCGTTCGTGCTGAAACCGGCTAGCCGTACGCCGATCGGAGCGTTGATCATCGGCGAGGTGTTGGCTGAAACCGATTTGCCGCTGGGCGCGTTCTCCATCCTACCCGCGCACCGCGACGGCGCCGACCTGTTCACCACCGACG
The DNA here is from genome assembly GCA_018240765.1 of Pseudomonadota bacterium. Taxonomy (GTDB): domain Bacteria; phylum Pseudomonadota; class Gammaproteobacteria; order Xanthomonadales; family Rhodanobacteraceae; genus Rudaea. The sequence continues at coordinate 1,215 of JAFEFD010000255.1, forward strand.
AGCGCTTCAAGCTGCTTTCGTTCACCGGTTCGCCGGCCGTGGGCTGGGATTTGAAGGCGCGCGCGGGCAAGAAAAAGGTCGTGCTCGAACTCGGCGGCAACGCTGCGGCAATAGTTGACGCCGATCAGGCGGAGCGGCTGGACTTTGTCGTAGAGCGCATGTGCTTCGGCGCGTTCTACCAATCCGGCCAAAGCTGCATCGGCGTGCAGCGGATTCTGGTGCAGGAAGATTTCTACGAGCGCTTCCGCGATGCGTTTGTAGCGGCGACGAAAAAACTCGTCGCCGGCGACCCCAAGGACGAAAAGACTTTCATCGGCCCGATGATCGACGAGAAGGAAGCGATGCGCCTCGATGGCTGGATTCAGGAGGCCGTCAAGGCTGGCGCGAGGATCCTCTGCGGCGGCAAGCGCAGCGGCGCGATGCTCGAAGCCACCGTACTCGAAAACGTCGATCCCAGGCAGAAAGTCAGCTGTATGGAGGCGTTCGGCCCGGTCGCGCTGCTGCAAAAGTACAAGCATTTCGACGACGCGATCCGCCTCGTCAACGACTCGGACTTCGGCCTGCAAGCCGGTGTGTTCACGTTCGACGTGCGCAAGGCCATGCGTGCGTGGGACGAACTCGACGTCGGCGGCGTGGTGATCGGCGACGTGCCGAGTTTCCGCGTCGACAACATGCCCTACGGCGGCGTCAAGGATTCGGGCCTCGGCCGCGAGGGCATCCGCTACGCGATCGAGGACATGACCGAGATACGCCTGATGGTACTGCGCGACGCCTGACCCCGGAAGCCGCCCGCCAACGTTTCCATGATGGATTCCGCCTACCCGGACGAAAAACTGATGCTCGCCTATGCGCGCGGCGACTTGCGCGCTTTCGACACGCTCTACGCGCGCAGCCGCGGCATGCTGTATCGCTATATCCTGCGCAGCGTGGCCGACCGCGCCGTGGCCGACGAACTGTTTCAGGAAACCTGGAGCCGGCTGATCGCCGCGCGCGAACGCTATCGCATCGAAGCGAAATTCACGACCTGGCTGCTGCAGATCGCGCACAATCTCGTCGTGGATCACTTCCGCCGCAGCCGTCCGCAGGCCGGCGCGGAGGAAACCGAGACCGTCATGCGCGAACTGGATGCGCCGGAATCCGATCGCCCGGATCGCGCCTTGAGCGATTTCGAGGAACGGCGGCGCCTGCAAGTCGCGCTGGACGCCCTGCCCACCGAGCAACGCGAGGCTTTCGTGTTGCGCATGGAATCCGGACTCGGTCTGGCCGAGATCGCGCAATTGACCGGGACCGGACAGGAAACCGTGAAATCGCGGTTGCGTTATGCGTTTGCGAAGATACGTGAGAGGCTCGCCGAATGACCATTGGCAATTCCCAATTCGAGCGCGACTTCGAATCGTTCTTGAGCGGCGGCGACGCACGGCTGGAAGCGCTTTACCGCAAGCTGCCGGCATCGGAGCCGGACGCGAGCCTGGACGCAGCCGTGCAAGCCATGGCGCGGCGTGCGGTGGCGACAACGCAGCTGGCTGCCCGCGTTCCTTCGCACAGGCGCTGGCTGCCGCTGTTCAGTGCGGCGGCTGTGGTCGCGCTCGCGGTTGGCTTCGCGTTC
>JAFEFD010000256.1 GCA_018240765.1 Pseudomonadota bacterium
CGCCAGCAAGCCGACAAGCCGGTGGAGCGCCCGAATTTGTGCCTGTCGGATTTCATCGCGCCAAAAGAAGCCGGCGTCGCCGACTGGATCGGCGGTTTCGCGGTGACGGCAGGACTTGGCATCGAGGAACACCTCGAACGCTTCCACAAGGACAACGACGATTATTCGGCGATCATCCTCAAGGCGTTGGCAGATCGCCTCGCCGAAGCGCTGGCCGAATACATGCACCGCAAGGTGCGCACGGAATTTTGGGGCTACGCCGTCGATGAAACGCTGGACAATGAAGCCCTGATCGCCGAAAAGTACCGCGGCATTCGTCCGGCTCCCGGGTATCCCGCCTGCCCCGACCACACCGAGAAAACCACGCTGTTCCGATTACTGGATGCGACGAAGAACGCCAACATCGAACTGACCGAAGGCTTTTCGATGTATCCGGCCGCCGCGGTGTCGGGCTGGTATTTCAGCCACCCGGACAGCCAGTACTTCGTCGTCGGCAAACTCACCAAGGATCAGGTCGAGGATTACGCGAAACGCAAGGGCTGGACGCTCGCCGAGGCCGAGCGTTGGCTATCGGCGAATCTCGATTACGATCCGGACTGACCACCCTGTGTCGCACGGATTGTCGTGAATCCGGATAAGACCTAGACTGGACGCATCAATCACGGCTTGGGGGACAAGTCATGAGTCTGATCCACGGCCGCCTTGTCGCGGCATTATGCGTTTGCGTGCTGTCCGCGTGTGCATCTGCGCCGCCACAGAAATCCGGGCCTCATGCCGACCACACGGACATGATCATGCCTGCCTCTACGCTCGCGCAATGGGCGCAAGGCGCGCAGCGGCTCGACGGACTTGGCGCCTATTCGCGCAAGATCACGACCGCCTCACCACAGACGCAGATCTGGTTCGACCAGGGTCTGAACCTGATCTACGGATTCAACCATGACGAAGCTGTCCGTGCTTTCGCCAGGGCCATCGAACTCGATCCGGCCTGCGCGATGTGTTACTGGGGCGCAGCCGAAGCGATCGGGCCGAACTACAACATGCCCGCGATGGAACAGCGCTGGCAGGTGCTGTGGAATGCTGTCGAATCCGCGCA
>JAFEFD010000257.1 GCA_018240765.1 Pseudomonadota bacterium
CAGAATTTCGCCGCACACTCGGCGACGCGTTTCGTCACCGTGCGTTTCGGCAATGTGCTCGATTCAGCCGGCAGCGTGGTGCCGCTGTTCCGCGAGCAGATCCGCAACGGCGGACCGGTAACGGTGACGCATCCGGAAATCACGCGCTATTTCATGACCATTCCCGAGGCCTGCCAGCTCATCCTGCAGGCCGGCGTGCTTGGCAAGGGCGGCGAGATCTTTGCGCTCGACATGGGCGAACCGGTGAAGATTCGCTACCTCGCCGAGCAGATGATCCGCCTAGCCGGAAAAGTGCCGGAGCGCGACGTTGCCATCACCTACACCGGTTTGCGGCCCGGCGAAAAATTGTTCGAGGAACTGTTCCACGAACTCGAGGACTACCAGGCCACGGCGCACGCCAAGATTTTTCTCAGCACCCCGCGCAGCATGTCATGGGAAATGTTGAACGTGCAATTGCGCCAGGCGGCGCAAGCCGTGCGCGAGTACGACGAAGATGCCTTGCGCGCCTGCCTGACTACATTGTTGCCGGATTTTTCCTGGCGCGATACGGCCGAATCGGCCGAGATCGTGCCGATCGTGCGCCATGCCGAAGGAGCCTGAATGAACGCACCGTTGCGCAAAGTCGTGTTTCCCGTGGCCGGACTCGGCACGCGCTTCCTGCCCGCGTCCAAGGTTGTGGCCAAGGAAATGCTGCCGGTGCTGGACAAGCCGCTGATCCAGTACGCGGTCGACGAAGCGGTGGACGCTGGCGCTGACACGCTGGTCTTCATCACCAGCCGTTACAAGCATTCGATCGCGGATTATTTCGATACTGCCTACGAGCTCGAACAGAAACTCGAACGCAGCGGCAAGATGGAATTGCTGGCTACGGTGCGCAACGTGGTTCCGAAACATGTGCGCTGCGTCTACGTGACCCAGTCCGAGGCGCTGGGCCTGGGCCACGCCGTGCTGTGTGCGAAACCTGTTGTTGGCGATGAACCCTTCGGCGTGATCCTGCCCGATGACCTCATCTGGACGAGTCGATCGCAAGCCGGTGGCGCCGGGGCCTTGCGCCAGATGGCGCAGTTCGCGCCGAGTCGCGACGCCGGCGTCATCGCGGTCGAGGAAGTTCCGCGCGACGAAACGCACAAATACGGCATTGTCGACGCCGAGAAAGCGGACGGCCGCGCCGCGCGGGTGCGCCATGTCGTGGAAAAACCCAAACCCGAAGTCGCGCCATCGAATCTCGCCATTGTCGGCCGCTACGTGTTGCCGGGGAAGATTTTCGAGTTGTTGGAAAAAACCACGCCCGGCGCGGGCGGCGAGATCCAGCTCACCGATGCGATTGCCGCGCTGTTGCGCGATGGTGACGTGCACGCCTATCGCTTCGATGGCACGCGTTTCGATTGCGGCGGCAAGGCAGGCTTGGTCAGGGCCACGCTGCACTTTGCCATGCAGGATCCGGTGCTCGCGGATATCGCCCGCGCGGCGGTAGCTCAAGCCACTCAGCCGAACTGACCGGCCCAGAACCAGCCGGCAACGGCGACTGCCACGCCCAGCAGGCAGGTGATGAGTCCGGCAATGCGACTGGCATTGCCGATGCGCACGGCATCGATGCCTTCGCGCACGGGCGTGTCGCGCAGCGGACGTGCGTCGTGCGCCGGATAGCGGCGGTCGCGCACGATGCGGCGGCCGCGCAGCAGCAGGTGCCGCCCGAGCAGCAACAGGCAAACCGTCATGGCGATCACGCAAATGGAAATCAGGCGTCCGACCGATCGCACCAGGTCGGTCGTGTTCATGCGTTGCGCGGACTGTTCCAGCCAATGGTCGAACCCGACGTACAACGCGATCAAGACGATCGCGGTGATTGCAAGGATGATCGCGACGCGGCGGCGCTGGGCGGGATCGGCGGGCTGGAGCTGCGACATGCGCGCAGCATAGCGGATTGGCACGCACAGGGGATGCGGTATGCTTGGCGTATCGATTCCGAACGGAGCAGGGCATGCGCGCCGCAGTATTGTTGATCCTGTTCGGATTGCTGGCGGCATGCCAGACCATGCCGGGCCGAGGTGTTGCGACGGCAGGCGACGCGCCAGCGCGGCTCGATGCCGCGCTCGCCGGCGACTGGGACAATCACGAACAGACCAAGCAGGCATCTGCGGTTGCCACGCCGCATGTGCGCGAGACCTTGCGCATGGTCGATCAGCGGCGCGACGGCAGCCTGTGGTTCTGGCGCCTGCAATCGACCGATGCGAAAAATGTGTCGACGAGTGCGCTCTGGCTGATGCTTGCGACGGCAACGGAAAACGGCGATCGCGTCACGCTGACGCCGTATCGTGCGCTCGATCCGGCGGCTGCCAACGAGATGTTCGACGGCAAGCGCAAATTCCATTTCGACGCCGCGCAGTGGGCGCAACTCGCGCCCTGTGCGCAAACCGGCGTGTGGAAAAACGCGCAATTCCAGGCCCAGGCCGATGCCGCCGCATGCAGCGCACTGTTGCCGGGATTGGGCGAATCCGCCGCATTGTTGCCATTGCGGATTGCGCTGGATGGCGACATGATGCGCACGGCCACGTTCGCCGACCAGGCGCGTGGCGCGGACGCACGGATCGACACGCGGCGTGTGCGCTGGTTCTCCGGCTGGGCAGCGATCAATGGCGGCGGTCCGAAGGCGCATGCCGGCAATCAGGACTGGCACATGCAGAAGGACTTGCGTCTTTCCAGCGAAGGCGGTCGCGTCGAACTGCGCTGGCGCGACGGCGCGGCCAGTGGTTGGTCCCTGGAACTGGAGCGCGCCACCTATGCCGAACGCAAGCTGCACGTGATGCAATTGAACGTGATCGACGACGCCAGCGGGCAAACGATCGATTACGTCTGGACGGATCCGAAAGCGCAGGCGATCGGTTTCAATCTCGGCTGGCTGCAGGCGGGATTGACCACCGAGCAGTTGTCGCCATAGCTTCAGCGCAAGTCGCGCAGGTCGTCAGGCAGTACGTAGTCCGGATACTTCTTGCGGAATTCCTGGAGGCTGCGTAGCGCCGCCTCGCGCTGGTTGTCGCGCAGCATCTGGCGGATGTTTGCCAGCCAGTGTTCCGGATACAGCGAGGCATTGCGATCTGCCGCCGCCGGCGCGGCCAGTGTCTGTTTCGGCGCGCCCGTGGATTCGGTGTCCGCATGCCTGGCTTGCATCGGCGCGGCCATTGCCGGGGCTGGCAGTGCAGGCTTCGCTTCGGCAGCCGGTGGCGGCGCGGCATCGCGCAGCGCGCGCGACGTGGGGAAGGCACGCGGCGCAGGCTGCGATGCAGCATTTTCCATTTTTTGCAAATCGTTTGGCGCGGCTTTTGCGGCAGGCGCGACTGACGGCCGCGACAGTTCCATCGCGGGCTTGGCAAGCGCCGTTGGCGCAGGTGCGGATTCGGCCGCCGGTGGCGCGGTAGTGGCCGCGGGTTCGGCGGGAGGCACTGCTGCTGGCCGCTGCCAGAGCTGTGGCCCGAGCCGGAACGCGAAGCCAACCGCGAGCGCGACCACAGCCGCCGCACTGAACAGCGGCAGCCAGCGCCTGTGCGAAGGAACGCGGGCAGCCAGCTGCGTTGTCGCCACCGCACGCCGCGC
>JAFEFD010000258.1 GCA_018240765.1 Pseudomonadota bacterium
CGGCTCAATGTCGTTTCGTGTGGAACGCGACGGTCTCATTTGGCCGGTGCTGATACGAACGGGTGAGCCGGCAGGTGCTTGAGCTTGGACATGCGCAGGTAGGCAATCGCGATGAAGTTCGCGCTCGTCCTGAAGCCGCGCGCGGCGCGTTTGGCCTGTTGCAGCAGGCCGTTCATGGCTTCCACGAAGGCGTTGCTGCGGTGATCGGTCATGCCGCGCACGACGGCATCGAAGCGCTCCTTGAGCGTGGCAGCCAGCTTCTTGAACGGCTCGAGCCGGCAGCGCCGTGCCCAGCTCAGCCAGGCCCTGAGGTCGGCGCCGGCTTGTTCGGCGTTGTTGTGTGCTCTGGCCCGCGCGTACACCTCGCGCAGCGCCATCTTCAGCCGCCACGCCCGCGCGCTCTTGAGCGTCGAGCGCTGCAGCCAGTGCATCGCTTGGAGTTGCCCCTTGCTCCAGCCGGCCGGGTTGCGCCGCATGCCCCACAGCAGCTGCCTGAGCGTCTTGCGCTCGCCGCCGCCCAGCATCTGGCGCACCGCCGCAGCGTCTTCGGCCATCTCCGTGCGCCGCACCTGGTCCATCGCCTCGATCGCCATCGAGACGACGTGAAAGCGGTCGTAGCTGATCTGCGCCTCGGGCAGCGCCAGCGCCACGCCCTTGGCGTAGGCCGCGCTCATGTCCATGCACACGTGGCGCACCTCGGCGGGATCGGCGCCGTGCGCCCGAAGGTCGGCCGCGAAGTCGACCACGGTCTGGTGATCCCGGCCCTCGGTGGCGAACAGCAGCCGCTTGGCGTCGAGGTCGTGCACCACGCTGATGTAGTTCTGCCCGCGGCGCAGGCTGGTCTCGTCGATGCCGATGATCTGCACGCCACTGAAGTCCTCCAGCGCGCGGGCCTGCTCGACGTAGTGCTCGATGCGCCGCCACAGCTGCTTGTCCTTGCAGCGCAGCAGCGCGGCGGCCTGACGCACCGGCAGCTCGCGGCACAGAGCCAACGCCAGCGCCTCGAAGGCCGCCGTGAAGCCCGAGCCTGCGCGCGCCCACGGCACGGGCATCTGCGTCGTCTTGCCGCAAGCGCCGCAGGCGATGCGCGGCACGTCGCAATGCAGCCAGGCCTCGAATTGGAAGAAGTCCAGGTGGCGCCAAGAGCGGCGCAGCCGGTCGTGCACCGGTTGCGCAGTGGCCCCGCAAACCGGGCAGGTCAGCGCCGCGCCCCGGCAACTGATCTCGAAGTCGATGTGCCGCTGGGCCGTGTCGAGCTTGACGTCCTCGACCACCCAGGGCGGCTGCAAGCCCAACGCGCTGGTGAACAGCGCTTCAACGCCGATGCTCAAGATCGCGCTCCCTCATCGAAATACCGTCCCGTGGACATGTGGACAGGTCGGCAAGCGACCTGCCCACATGCCCACCGGACTCCAGCTACGAGGGGGGTCATTGTCAATGTTGCGTTCCACACGAAACGACGAGGGGCC
>JAFEFD010000259.1 GCA_018240765.1 Pseudomonadota bacterium
CCGCTGACCGTGGCGAACTTCGCCAACCTCGCCCAACGCGGCTTCTACAACGGCAAGACCTTCCATCGCGTGATTCCGGATTTCATGATCCAGGGCGGTTGTCCGGAAGGCTCCGGCCGCGGCGGCCCCGGTTATCGCTTCGAGGACGAGATCGTGCCGGCCCTCAAGCACGATCGTCCCGGCGTGCTGTCGATGGCGAATGCCGGCCCCGGGACGAACGGCTCGCAATTCTTCGTCACCCACGTGCCGACACCGTGGCTTGACGGCAAGCACACCGTGTTCGGTCGCGTGCTGGGTCCCGCCGATCAGGCGGTGGTCGATGCCATTCGCGGTGGCGACACGATCGAATCCATCACCATTGTCGGCGACACCGCGGCGCTGTTCGAAAAAATGAAAACGCGCGTCGAACAGTGGAACCAGACGCTGGACGCGCGCTGAAAACGTTTCGCGGCCTCAGTGCCGCCTGGCCCTGGGATGCGGGTGCTCCTCGCGCTGCGCTTCCCGGTGTTGCGCCAGTTCCTTCTGGCGTTCCTGGCGGACTTCGGCGCGGGCCTGTTGCTGCTCGCGCAGTTGTTGCTGGCGCTGTGCTTGCGCCGCACGTCGCGCTTGAACGGCTTGCGGATTGCGCGGCTGCCGCACGGCGCGTTGTCGCGCGTCGGCCAGCATCGGCCGTGCACTGGCTGCGCCGGTTGCCGCACGGCTGGCGATGGGCGTAGCGGCTGGCGCCGCAACGCCACTCGGCAACGGGCGGCTGGCGAGTGTCGCGGTGACCGGATGGCCCGATGCGATGGTCCCCGGCAGCGGCCGCGCGGCGAAACCGGCCGGTTGCACGACCGGGGCGTAGAAAGTCGGCGCGTAATAATTCGCGCCCCACCAACCCATGCCCCATCCCAACGACAGGCCGAATCCGAATCGCCACGGCGATCGCGCGTAGTAGGCGACCGGCACCGCTGGCACCGCGTACGGCGGATAGTAAACAACCGGCGCATAAGCTGGCGGCGGATCGCCGGGGTCTGTGGCGTAGGCAGCCGTCGTGTAATCGTAATTGCCTGGATCCAACGCATCGTCCGGTGCATCGTTCGACGACAGCGCATCGAGCAGTTCCGGATCGGCATTGGCGTCGCCGGTTGCCGCCTGCGCTCCGCGCGCGCGCTCCGGCGCGCGCTCCGTCGAAACCAGATAGTCGTCGTCAGGCGACGGCGCGGAGTTTGTCGCAACGGCTGCACTTGCAGTCGCCATCGTGTCGTGCAGGGATGTTGCGGTCGTGCCACCGGCCGGCGTGGCGAGCGATGGCAATTCGGTACGCAGTGCCCAAGCGCCGGCGGCGAGCGCCAGGGTAGCCACGGCGCCGGCTGCGGCCTTGCGCCCCCAACCGGTGGCGCGTGCCGGCGCGGATCGCAGCAGAGGGCTGGATGCAGCGATACCGGAGCGCAATCGGGTCGGAGGCTGGGTGCGGAAATTCGCGTCGCTTGTCGATACCGCCAGAGGTTGCCGAACTCGCGTCGAGGTCATCGACGGCATGACGATTTCCGCCGGCTGTACCAGCGCGGCCAGCGTCGCGGTGCTGCCGGCGATGGCGCGATGTTTTTCCAGATCCGCGACCAACTCCTGGCAGCTCTGGTAACGCTCGGCGGGATCCTTGGCGACCATCCTGGACAGGATGCGCTCGAGTTCCGGATCGACTTCCGCGTTCAACGTGCGCACGTCCGGAATCTC
>JAFEFD010000025.1 GCA_018240765.1 Pseudomonadota bacterium
CCTCAAGGACGTCGGCTGACATGGCCTACGACGCAATCATCATCGGAGCCGGCCACAACGGACTCGTCGCCGCGAACTACCTCGCGAAGGCTGGCAGGAAAGTGCTCGTGCTCGAACGTCGCGGCATCGCCGGCGGCCAGCTGGTGACCGAATCGTTTGGCGACGGCTTTGGCGCCGATTCGTTGCACGCGAGCGCGCAGCTGCGGCTGGACATCGTGCGCGACCTCGGTCTGAATCTGCCGGCTGTATCCGCGCGTTCGCCGTACGTGTGCCAGCTCGGTGACGGCAAGCGCCTGACGATCGATCCCGATCCCGCGCGCGCGCAGGCGGCAATCCGCGAGTTCTCCACTCGCGACGCCGAGCGCTGGCCCGAATTCCTCGCGTTCATGGATCGCGCCGCCGCATTTCTCGACGCGGCCTACCGCACGCCGATGCCGCGCCTGCCGCACTTCGCGCCGGTCCGCGAAGGCCTGCCGCTCGCCGGTCTGCTGTGGAAACTGCGCCGCCTCGGCGGCCGCGACATGTTCCGCGTCGTGCGCGCAATGTCGATGTCCGCCGAGGAGTTCACCGACAACTGGTTCGAATCCGACGCGTTACGCGCGGCCATTGCCGCGCTCGCGATCCATGGCGTGACGCTCGGGCCGATGTCGGCCGGAACGGGATTCACGCTGATGCACAACTGGCTCAATCGCGGCGGCCTCGCGCACCAGTCGATCGCAGGCGGCGTCGGCAGGATTGCGGCCGCGCTCATCGCTGCGCTGAAAGCGCGCGGCGGCGAGGTGCGCACGTCGGTCGAAGTGCAGTCGGTCATTGTCGATCGCCAGCGCGCAACCGGTGTGCGGTTGGCGAACGGGGAGGAAATCCCGGCGCCGTTGATCCTGTCGGCTGCCGACCCGCGCCATACGTTGCTCAAGCTCGTCGGCGCCGCCGAACTGCCGCCGGAGTTCGTCTGGCAGGCGCAGTCGATCAAACTGCGCGGCTGCGTGGCGAAAGTGCATGTGCAAACGAACGGACAGCATGGCTTGCCCGAAGGCACGCTCGCTGTCGCACCGTCGATCCGCTACCTCGAGCGCGCCTATGACGCGGCAAAGTACGGCGAGATCTCGAAAGAACCGTATCTGGAAGTCACGACATCATCTTCGACTAACGAACGCAATATCGTCTCGATGCATTTCCAGTTCGCGCCGTATGCATTGCGCAACTTGGACTGGAACGCTGCGAACAGCATCGTCGGGCAGCGCGCCGTCGACACACTGCATGCGCATTGCCCCGGCTTCAAGGCGTCGGTGAAACGCATGCATGTGATAACGCCGCGCGACCTGGAATCGACCTACGGCCTGAGCGAAGGTGATCTCAATCACGGCCAGTTGATCCTCGACCAGATCTTCTTCATGCGCCCGTTGCCGGGCTGGTCGAAACACGCCACCCCGGTCGATGGCTTGTTCCTGTGCGGCAGCGGCGTGCACGGAGGCGGCGGCATCAGCGGCGCGAGTGGACGCAACGCGGCACAGGCGATCATCAAGGATTTGCGCTGATGAACATGAAGCATTCGATC
>JAFEFD010000260.1 GCA_018240765.1 Pseudomonadota bacterium
CAAGCGCATGCTCGACTTCATCGAGCGCGGGCAACGCAGTCTGGTGCGATGACGCCGGACGCGAGTCCGCTGTTCGTCCTCGTCGCCGGCGAAGCCTCGGGCGACCTGCTCGGCGCCGGCTTGATCCAATCCCTGCGCAAGCGTATTCCCGACGCACGCTTCGCCGGCATCGGCGGCGCGCGGATGGCCACAACGGGAATGGAAATCTGGCACCCCGCAGAGAAGCTGTCGGTGATGGGCCTGGTCGAAGTACTCACACACCTGCCCGAGTTGCTGGCAATTCGCCGCGATGTACGCAAGCGTACCTTGCAACATCGCCCTGTGGCGTTCATCGGCATCGACGCACCGGATTTCAATCTCGGTCTGGAGCACAAACTCAAGCGCGCCGGCATCCGCACCGTGCATTACGTCAGTCCGTCGGTGTGGGCCTGGCGCGAGTCGCGCGCGGCGAAGATCGGCGCGAGCGCGGATCGCGTGCTGTGCCTGTTTCCGATGGAACCGCCGATCTACGCGCGCCACGGCGTTGACGCACGCTTCGTCGGCCATCCACTCGCTGATGCGTTTGCGCTGGAACCGGACCAGGCCGCCGCGCGACAAGCATTGGGACTGCCAGGCGACGTACCAATCCTCGCGTTGCTGCCCGGCAGTCGGCTCGGCGAGATTCAACGACTCGGCCGTGATTTTCTCGGCGCGGCGACGATCCTGAAAAATGCGCTGCCGGAATTGCGTATCCTCGCCCCGATGGCAAACGCAAGGTGCCGCGCCGCGTTTTCCGCACTCGCGCCGATTCCCGCCGACCTGCATATCATCGACGGCAATGCGCACGCGGCGATGATCGCATCCGACGCGGTTCTGCTGGCTTCGGGAACCGCCACACTGGAAGCCGCGCTGGCAAAGCGTCCGATGGCGGTGGCCTATCGCATCGCACCGCTCACGCATTTCATCGTCAAATCGCTCGGCATGTTGCGCACGGATGTCTATTCCTTGCCGAACATCCTTGCCGGAAAGCGCATCGTGCCGGAGCTTATGCAGGACGC
>JAFEFD010000261.1 GCA_018240765.1 Pseudomonadota bacterium
ACGGCAGCACCCGCCGGCGCTCCCGTCGCCGGTCACGGCGATGCCGCGGCTCTCACCCACATGGGTTTTGCCGATCTGGTTCACCATTTCGACTGGTTGAGCTGGATCACGCTGATCGTGCTGGTTGTGATGTCGATCGGTACGTGGCTGTTCATCGTGATCAATGGCTGGCGAGTTCTCGCCATTCGTTCGCGCGCAGATCGCGTTCGCCATGTGTTCTGGGAAACCTCGTCCGCGCAGGAAGCCGTGCGGGTGATGGAAGACCAGCCCAAGTGGGAACCGTTCTCGAAGATTGCACTCGAGTGCGCTTCGGCCGCAGCTCACCATCAGCGCCATGAAGGCAGCCGCATGGTCGAAGCCTTGAACCGGTCCGAGTTCATCGATCGCGCATTGCGCCAGGGCGTTGCCCGAGAAAGCGCGCGCCTGGAAGGCGGCCTGACCTGGCTCGCCACCAGCGGTTCCACCGCTCCGTTCGTCGGCCTGCTCGGTACCGTGTGGGGCATCTACCACGCCCTGATCAACATCGGTGCATCCGGCAATGCCGGTATCGAAACCGTGGCGGGCCCGGTCGGCGAGGCGCTGATCATGACCGCCATCGGTCTGGGCGTCGCCATTCCGGCGGTGCTGGCCTATAACGTGTTCGTTCGCGCCAACCGCGTGACCAACGCCCAGTTCGACGAATTCGCGCATGACCTGCACGACTTCTTCGCCACCGGCGCGCGCGTGGAAGGCGGCGTAGCACCGACCATGGGCAAGGCAGCCGCGGCCGCGCCGAGGAAGTAAGCCATGTCGATGAGTGTGGGTGGCAATGAAGGCGGCGTGATGGCAGAAATCAACGTCACGCCGCTGGTCGACGTGATGTTGGTGCTGCTGATCATCTTCATGATCACGGCGCCCTTGGCTTCGCACAAGATCAAGGTCGAATTGCCGATCGCCAGCCTGGATCATCCGCCCGACGAAGGCCAGAACCACCCGATCACGCTGGCCGTCAAGGACACCGGTGATCTGTACTGGGATGACGAGCCGGTCACCGAAGCGAGCATGCAGGCGAAGTTGCGCGTGGCCGCCCAGCGCCAACCGCAACCGGAACTGCAGATCCGCGCCGACAAGGATACCGAGTACTCGCTCATCTCAACGGTTATGGGTGACGCCAAGGCCGCCGGCATGGTCAAGCTCGGCTTCATCACCCAGGCGCACAGCGCCACAACGCAATGACACGCCGCCGCCCGCGGG
>JAFEFD010000262.1 GCA_018240765.1 Pseudomonadota bacterium
CCGTCAAGCACGCCGTTCTCGTTCCACGTCAACTGGCGCTTGAGGAAGTTGTTGCGCGGCTCGCCGTCGGCGAGCGTTTCGATGTCGGTGGCGATCAGGCCTTCCACGGCGTCGGTGATGAACGCATATTTGTAGATCGGCGCCATCGGCTGTTCTTCGTTGTCCTTGCGCATCAACTCGCCCGTGTTGCGGTTCGGCGCGACCGGCTGCGTGGTCGCAAGAACGACACACGTCGCGTTCTTGCTGGCGATGTGCGTGTCCTGGCCGAACGACGAGAACGGCGCGGTGACGAGTTTCTCGGAAAAACCCTTGTTCGCGACGCTGGCCACGTCGTACACGCGCATGCCCTTGGCGCCTTCGGCCACGTACAGGTATTCGCCGCGCAGTTGCAGGCATTGTGCGTCGCCGGCGTTGTGTTCGGCGGCGTGCTGCAATTTCTGGCCGCGGTCTTCATGCGCCTTGTACCAGTCCGGATACGCGTATCTTTGCAGATAGCTGCCGATCACGGCCTGCGGCTCGTCCCATTCGGTGACCTGTACCGCGCCGATTCCTCCGTTTTCGCCGACCCAGGCGTGGTAGCCGATGAAATCGACGAACTTGGTGCCGAGCAGCAGCAGTTGCGACAGGATCGCGTTGTTGTCGTTGGCTTTCGACAGATGGCAGTCGTCGCACTGCTTGGTTTCGGTCTTGCGTTCGGTGTGCGGATAGTGCGGCGCGAACGCCTGCGAGGAATAGCCCGAAGCCGCGATCGGCGGTTGCTGTACGTAGATCTTCTCGCGGTTGATGTTGGTGGAGGACAGCACCAGCGCCGAGGACGAGCGCACCGGTGCGATCTTGTGGTCCTTGACATCACCGTGCACGCCGAGCTGGAACATCTGGTCGCGCGCGACCTGCGGGTTGTAGGTGGCGAAATTGCGCGTGAAGCCGCCTTCGTACTTGTGCCGTTCGGTCTTCCAGTTCGCCTGGATGGGCAGATGGCAGCCGCCGCAGCTCGTCGTCCACGAAGTGTGGCAGGCGTAGCACAGCATCTTGTCCTCATTGTGCGCGCGCTGCGCCTTGGGCACGTCCGCGCCGGATTTCATCGCATCGGGATCGTCGGAAACCGTATGCGCCTTGGTCGCCTTGGCGTCGTACATCGGCGAGGCAGGATTCGCGCTGTCCTTGACCAGGGTCATCGTCCATTCCAGTCCCGGCGTCACCGCCGAGCGCTGGATCAACTTGTCGCCGTTCCATTCGAAGCGCTTCTTGCCATCGGGATTGCGGATCAGCAGCAGGTCGCGGCCGTAGGGTGGGGCGGCCGGGCCGGACGTCTTCAACGTCGGATAGGCATCGACGGTGCCGTGGCAATCCTGGCACTGGATCTCCACCGCGCCCATGACCTCGGCCTTGACGTAGCCATTGCCGTGATTGTCTTGTGCGAAATGGCAATCCACGCACTGCATGCCGACATCGACATGGATCGATTGAAGATGAACGGACTTCTTGAATTTTTCCGGATCGTCGTTGGCGACGATGTCGCGGTTCTTGTCGAGCAGGTCGCCCTTGCGGTCGCGCGCGTACACGGCGCGGAAGTTCCAGCCGTGGCCGTGGTAGTCGGCGAATTGCGTATCCTTCAACTGCGGATTGAGCAGCGACACGTCCTTCGAGAAATCCGGATCTCCCCACTTGCCGCGGATCGCCGCTTCTTCCGGATTGCGGTCTAGGATCTTGCGTTGTTCCTCGGCGCTGGGATGTTTCTGCTGTTTCGGCCACATCGATGCCGCGTCGGACTCGTAGTCCCACATCGTGTAGCCGAGCATGGTGTTGATGAACATGTTCGGCTGGTGCATGTGGCAGATCATGCACTGGCTGGTCGGGATCTGGCGCGTGAACTCGTGCTTGAGCGGATGCCCGGATTCGGCGTGCGAGATCGTCGGATCGGCTTCCTGCGACAGGCCGGTGTTGCCGTACTTGGCGTAGATCGCCGAATGGAAGGTGTCGCGGTCGTTCGCATAGACGACGTGGCAGGCCGAGCAGCCGGACGAGCGGTAATCGCCGGGATTGTCGTTGGTGCCGAGCATCCAGATGAAGGGATCGTTCAATCGCGTCTTGACGATGTTCAACACCGGAATCGCCACGCGCGAACCCGTGGCGGGGCCGCGATTGGATTGCTTGAGGTCGGGCCGGCCGGGTTCTTCAAGGCGCTGCAGCAGGCCGGCCTCGCCGGGCAGGCCGATTTCGGGAAACACCGTGCCGATATTGCGGCCGCCGCGCTCGAACACGCGGAAGATGTCGCCCGGCGGAGTGATTTCCCAGGCCGGCATCGGATAGATTTTCGGCAGGATGTCGTGGGCAGAAGGATTTCCGTCCGGCACCGCGGGACTCGCCGTCGCCGCCGGTTTGCCGTCCAGGGTGTAAGCCTCGCCGAGCACCGAATGTTTGTACGGCAGGATGCCGTTGTTGTATGCGGCTGCGCCCCAGAACATCGCGGCGTTCGCCATCAGGCTTTTTTCGTTGGCCTGGATTTCCGGCAGATGGCAGGCGCCGCAGGCGAGCGTCGCTGCGCGCAGATCGCCGGGATTGACGAAGCGCACGTATTCGGGCGATTCCTTCATCCACCAGGTGTAGCTGCGCTGCGGGTTCGCGCTGGTCTTCCAGTGTTCGGGATAGCGCGGCAGCACGTGCGCCTTGTCCATCGCCGCCTGGTACGCCGCCGACCAGTCGCGTTTGTCGTGCTGCGCATCGGCGTCATAGTTTTCGCCCGC
>JAFEFD010000263.1 GCA_018240765.1 Pseudomonadota bacterium
CGGCGCAACGAGGAGCAGCCGAAGCTGGCGCTGCCGCGGTAACCCATGCAAATGACCGAACACCGCAACGACCGGCAATTCTTCCTGCGTCACGCGGATGCACACTCCGTCGTCGTCGTGGACAGGACGCTGTGGCGCAGCTTTGTGCTCAGCGCAACGCAAGTGGTCGAGAATTTTCCGGCGCAGGCACCCGACCAGATCGATACCGCTGCGGTCGAATCCATTCTCGCCCTGCAACCCGAAGTCGTCCTGCTCGGCACCGGCGCGCGCGCCGTGTTTCCGCCGCAAGCCGTGCTTGCACGCTTCCTCAAACGCGGCATCGGACTGGAAACCATGGACAGCGCCGCAGCCGCGCGCACGTTCAACGTGCTGGCCGGCGAAGGCCGGCGCGTGGTTGCGGTGTTTCTGCTTCCGGGTTAGTCCTTCTCATCGCGCTCCATCAGCGCGCGCAGGCGCTTGAGCGCCGCAGCCTGGATCTGGCGCACGCGTTCGCGCGTCAGGCCCAGATGCTCGGCGACCTCGGCCAGTGTCTGCACGCCGTGGTCGTTCAGACCGAAACGGTGTTCCAGCACCCAGCGCTCGCGTTCGGGCAACTGCGCGATCCATGCGGCAATGCCGCCACCGGCGACATTCTCCACGGTCGTGGTGTCCGCCTCGCCCACCGCGATCTGTTCACCCAACGCGCGCTCGTCGGATTCCGACAGCGGCGCATCCAGCGAGCTGATGCGCTCGTTCGCGGCGAACAGGTCGGCCACGTCCGTCACGGACTTGCCGGCCAACCGTGCCAGTTCCTCGATGCCCGGTTCGCGCGCTTGTGCGGCCACGAACTCGCGGCGCGCGCGCAGCACCTGCGCATACTCGCGCAGCACGTGCACCGGCACGCGCACGGTGCGGCCCTGGTGCATCAGCGCGTGCTGCACCGCCTCGCGGATCCACCACACCGCATACGTGGAAAAGCGCAGGCGCCGCGCCGGCTCGAATTTTTCCACCGCACGGATCAAACCCAGGTTGCCTTCAGCGATCAGATCCATCATCGGCACGCCGCGGCCGACATAGCCGCGCGCAACGCTGACGACCAGGCGCAAATTCGCCTCGATCATGCGCTGGCGTGCCTCGCCATCGCCTGCACGCACCAGCTTTGCCAACGTACGTTCGCTCGCCGGATCAAGCAGTGGAATCAGGCCGATCTCGCCCAGGTACGCGCTCGCCGAATCGCGCGCCACGCCGTCGTGCGGCTCCACGGCATCGACCAGGCCAAGCAGTTCCTCGGTGTCGAGTTCGGCGGGCGCTCGCGCAGTCATCGGCGCAGGATACTCCTGCTCACTGCGCCGGCAGGTAATCCAGCGGGTTCACCGGCTTGCCGTTCTTGCGGATCTCGAAGTGCAGTTCGTCGCGGCTGGCACTGGTAGCACCCATCTCGGCGATTTGCTGGCCGGCCTTGACGCGGTCGCCTTCCTTGACCAGGCGCTTGCGGTTGTGGCCATAGGCGCTCAGGAAATTCGCGTTGTGCTTGACAATGACGAGCTCGCCGTAGCCGATCAGGCCGTTGCCGCTGTACACGACTTCGCCATCGGCGGCTGCACGCACCGGATCGCCCGCGCTGCCGGCGATGTCCAATCCCTGTTTGGTCTGATCGCCCGCGACAAAGGTACCGACGACCTTGCCATCCGCC
Source organism: Pseudomonadota bacterium (assembly GCA_018240765.1). GTDB lineage: Bacteria > Pseudomonadota > Gammaproteobacteria > Xanthomonadales > Rhodanobacteraceae > Rudaea. The sequence goes on from JAFEFD010000263.1 coordinate 1,673, forward strand.
GGCCAGCGCCAGGTCACGCCGCCGGCATTCAACTCCGCGGTGCTTTCGGCCGGCTTTGTCGGCAGCGGCGCGACCGGTTTGGTGATTGGCGGTGCTTGCTCGATCGGTTTGGGCGCTGGCGTTGCAACCGGCGGCTTTTCCGCAGCCGCCGTGGCCGGCGCGGCGGATGCGGGCGCTGCGGGCACAGGCGCGGGCGCAGTTGCCGCTTGCGCGGCGATCGGTTCGAACGCCGATGGCTTCTGCGCTGCCGCGGACGCTGAGGATAACGGCGCGGTCGTCGCCGTGCTTTCGCCAATGCCCGTGGTTACGGCTTGCCCGGGTTGCGGTTCGGGCGTTGCCGGAGACGCCGCTGCTACGACGGGCGCTGGCGGAGCGCTCAAGCGCAATTCTTGCCCGACCAGGATGCGATACGGCGAGGCGATACCGTTCCATGTCGCCAGATCGCGGTAATCCAGGCCATGCTTGAACGCGATCGAATACAGCGTATCGCCGCGCACGACGCGATACATCGCGGACTCGGATCCCGATGCATTGGTCGCTGTCGTCGCGTTTTCGTTCGGCAGCGACAGATCCACCACCTGCGCGGGCGGATTCGAGGCACATCCGGCCAGCCATGCCGCCGCGGCCAGCAACACCATCCGCAAAATCGGGGAAGCGAATATCCGCATCGCGAGTCTCAGCGCAGGTAACGCAAGTAAATCACGATCAAGACGATCAGCACGATGATCGCCCAGCCGATCCATTCGATCCAGCGATGGATCGCCTTTTCGGCGCGCTCGCCGCCGAGGCGGATCAGGCCGCACAGCAGGTACACGCGCTTGCCGCGCCCGACTGCGATGCCGGCGAGGAACGGCAGGATCGGCATGCCGACGATGCCGCAGGCCCAGCTTGCGACCTTCATCGGAATCGGCACGAAGCCAGCCGCGACCAGCAGCCAGAACGCCTTCCACGGATGCGCGATGGCGTCGGCGCGGAATTCATCGACGAGCTTGTCCAGATGCGCGAGCATTCCCGAGTCGGCCAGCAGCGGCCGCAGCGCGTCGAATGCGTAGTGTCCCAGCGCGTAGCCGACCAGCGATCCGAGCAGCGAAAACACCAGGCTGATCGAAGCGAACCGCGCCCAGCGCGCGGGCTTGGCCAGCGTCATCGGCGCGAGCATGAATTCCGGCGCAACCGGAAAAATGAAGGCTTCGACGAAGCTCAGTCCGGCCAGATAAGCTTGCGCACGCGGATGCGCGGCCCAGCGCAGGGCGATCTCGTACAGCGGCTTGAACAGGCGCATCAGGCAATGCCGCCGAGCAGCGGCACGAAACTGACGTGGCCGAGCATTTGCGCTTTCCACTCCTCGCCTTCGCGGCGGTAACGCAGCAGGCGTTGCGCGCCGGCCGGGCCGACCGGCGCGACCAGCACGCCATCCGGCGCGAGCTGGGTGAACAGCGCCGGATCGATTTCCTCGCCAGCGGCGGTGAGGATGATCGCGTCGTAGGGAGCAAACTCCGCCCAGCCGACACGGCCATCGTCGTTCTTGCTGCGGATATTGGCGATGCCGAGCTTGCGGAAGCGACGGCGGGCGTCGCGCAGCAATCCTTCGATACGCTCGACGGTGTATACATTTGC
>JAFEFD010000264.1 GCA_018240765.1 Pseudomonadota bacterium
CGTGACCGTAGACGAAGTCGTCGCGCGCGACACCGCGCGAGCGCTGGCACAAAAGGAAGGCATCTTCTGTGGCATTTCCTCCGGCGGCACGTTTGCCGCCGCGCTGGAAGTGGCGAAAACCGCCATGCCAGGCGACGTGATCCTGGCCATGCTGCCCGACACGGGCGAGCGCTATCTGTCGACGTTCCTGTTCGAAGGCGTCAACGAGGGTACGGACGTCGAACTGGCGGACTTGTGACGAGTCAGGCGCGGCGCTTGCGGTTCCGCGCCATTCCGTAAATGCTCACCAGCAGCCAGGCCAACTCCATCAGGAATGCCGACAGATTGAAGTCGTACAGCAGCGATACCAGTATCAAAGCCGCACCTGCCGCATTGAGCAATTGATGCGGCAATGCGTTGCCGCGCATGCGTCCGATCTGCAGCAGATAGTACGCGATGAGGATAAGAGCCACGCCCAACAATCCGATCGCATCCGGCCAATGCACCTGGATGCTCATGGCCGGGTCCCGCGCTGGCGCAACGCCTCGAACAACGCGACACCCGTCGCGACCGAGACGTTGAGGCTCTCGACGCTGCCGCGCATGGGAATGTGCGCAAGGTAATCGCAGGATTCGCGCGTGAGCCGGCGCATGCCCTCGCCTTCGCTGCCCATGACGATGGCGAGAGGGCCTTTAAGGTCGATCGTGTAAAAATCCTGATCCGCGGTTCCATCCAGTCCGGCCAGCCACACGCCCGCATCCTTCAGATTCTTCAGCGTGCGTGCCAGATTTGTCACCGCGAAAAACGCGATCCGATCGGCGGCGCCCGCCGATGCCTTGCGCACCGTTGGCGTGATGCCGGCGGCCTTGTCCTTGGGCACGATCACGGCGGTGACGCCGGCCGCGTCGGCGGAGCGCAGACACGCACCGAGATTGTGCGGGTCGGTTACGCCATCGAGCACGAGCACGAGTGCTTGCGCGCCCGCATTCTCGATCAAGCCGGCAAGATCGCTTTCGCTGCGCGGCGGCGGCGTGCGGTAACGCGCCACCGCGCCCTGATGGCGCGCACCACCCGTCATCTTGTCGAGCGCGGCCTTGTCGCGCGCATGTGGCTTGACGCCGGCGTCCCGCGCACGATCGGAAAGTTCCTTCAGGCGCGCGTTGTGGCTGTCGCCCTCGATGTAGAGTTCGAGCACATTTGCCGGATCGTGCGTGAGTGCCGCCTCGACGGCATGGATTCCGAAAATCAGTTCACCACTCATGCGCGCTTCCCGTTGGTCTCCGGCGCCAGGCGAAAATCGATCTTGCGATCCTCAAGGCTTGCGCGCAGCACCTGCACGCGCACGGCGTCGCCGAGGCGGAATTTCAGGCCGCGGCGCTCGCCGGCCAACAAGTGCCGCACCGGATCGAAGTGATAGTAGTCGTTCGGCAACTGTGTGATGTGCACGAGTCCGCTCACCTGCGATTGCGTCAATTCCACGAACAGGCCAAACGAGGTCACGCCGGAAACCACGCCGTCGAACTCGCTGCCCACGTGCTTTTCCATCCACGCGCACTTATAGCGCTCGTCCACGTCGCGCTCGGCCTCGTCGGCGCGGCGTTCGTTCTGCGAGCAGTGGGTCGCGAGAGTGACCATTTCGCTCGACGAGTACGTGTATTCCGCCGGCTTTCCCTTCGTCAGCGCGTAGCGGATCGCGCGATGCACGAGCAAATCCGGGTAGCGCCGGATCGGCGAGGTGAAGTGCGCGTAGGCATCGAGCGCAAGTCCGAAGTGGCCGGAATTCTGCGCGCTGTACACGGCCAGCGACTGCGAACGCAACAACACCGATTCGATCAGGCCCGCATCCGCGCGATTCTTGATTTTCTTGATCAGCGCGGAAAAATCCCTGGGCTGAACCTGCGCATGCGGCGGCATCTTCAACTGGAATTCGCGCAGGAATTCGATCAGGTCCTCGTACTTGGATTCCGGCGGCGGCGCGTGCACGCGGTACAGTGCCGGGATCTTGCGCTGATCGAGGAATTTTGCAGCCTCGACATTCGCCGCGATCATGCATTCCTCGATCAGCTTGTGTGCATCGTTGCGCGGCTCGGCGGCGAGTTGCACTACGGCGCCGGCCTTGTCGAGGCGGAACTTCACCTCGCGACTGTCGAAATCGATCGCCCCGCGGCGTTGCCGCGCCTTGGCCAGGATCCGGTACAACTGGTGCAGGTGTTCCAGATGC
>JAFEFD010000265.1 GCA_018240765.1 Pseudomonadota bacterium
ATGCGTTCGGGGTCGCGCCGGCCCTGGAACGGCGAAATCTGCCAGGCCTCCTTGCCGTCCCAGGATTGCACCTGGGTCAGGCCCTGCACGGTCGCCTCGGTGCGCACCGAATCCGGCGCCTGCTTGTACTGCACGAAATTCAGGTCGATCGATCCGAAGCCGCCGATGAAGCGCATCTTGCCTTCGGACTTCAGCGTCTTGATCGCCGCGATCTTGTCGAGTCCGCCGCGCGCGGCGGCGTTCTTGGCAATGAGTTCATCCGCCGTTATCGCCTGCGCCGAAACGGCGACAAGCAAACCCGCGGCACCCAGTGCCGCCACGCAAACCTTGAGCATGGAATTCTCCCCGACGCTTTCTGGTGAAAGTCCGACGAGCTTACTCCCGCGGGCGGAGGTTGCTATAGGGCTAAAGTCACGAAAGTGTGGTCAGAGGACATTTTGATTGGGCTCGATCAACGCGTCCGCGGCACCCCAAAAACAGTTAGTTGATCTTCTTGGGCTCCGTCGGGTGCTCAACCTCGCATCAGGCCGGCGCATTGCACATGAAGGCCAGTGCTTCATCTCGTCTACTTCCTCGTAACAAATATCACCATCAAGGGCAGACCGTCCTCCAAGAAGGCAGCCATGGACGAGGTTTCATCGAATTCTTGCTGGAACCATGGCTGTTGCTTTATAAATTCGAGCCGGTTTCTAACTAGGTCCAAGTCCCCAGAATAGTCGCCGCCTGGCCAGCTATTGATGCGAATCTCGCAAATGTCGGTGCGGCAATTGATCATGGAAACATCCAAACGGCTACCCAGATCCGAATAGCTGTCAGCCAGCAGTTGACTGGCTTCTGGCGCCCATGTCTCGTCGATCACCTCCTTTTCCACCAAACTGTGTGCAGCAGAGAAAGGACTTTGCAACAGCTTGTTAGCTTGAGTGGCAAACATCTGATCATATTTTTTCGCGACCCGTTGTTTCGTGTCGGGAACTTCTACAGCAGCTTGGGGCGATGCCTTAGCAACAGCCAGAGGTTTGTCCTTGACTCTTGACACAAGCCATTTTGATTGTCCCTTCAGTTGCTGACCTCCAGAATCTGCTTCGATTGTCTTCGGCGACGGCTTCTTACCGATAGGTTGCGGTAAAGCGTCGATTAGCGGCTTTGTTCTCGTAACGCCTTCGCCTGCAATCTTTACTTCACGTTGCGCATCTTGACCCGTCCGTTTCCCGGACTTCAAGAAAAATGCAGAGCAGGCAATGGACAGTGCCACCGCAGCACTTACCGAGATGACAATGCGAGATGTTTTCACAACGGTCGAGTTCACGAATGTTCCGATAAGTAGCGTAGCAGAAGTGGGCAGTCCTTGAAGCGCGAAGTTTCTGTCGAGGGGCATGTGTTGTATTGTTGACTTGCGCCAAATTCCGGCGCTTCTTCCAACAACTGTGGGTATCAATCATGAAACAAGCAATCGCCCTCGCAATCGCAGCGCTTTGCCTCACTTTGGCCGGCAGTGCAAACGCCGACCTGCCTAACGTGGATCCGCACAAGGTTGTG
>JAFEFD010000266.1 GCA_018240765.1 Pseudomonadota bacterium
ATCGACGAATGTTGCGTCGATATGCGCGCGATACCACACGCCGCGCGTCAGCGCCGGCGAGTAGTGGTCTATGAATGTGGCGTCGCCATCGCCGGCGGCGTCGTTACCCGAGGTAACCTCGACCGGATCCACATGAAAGCAGGCGCCGTCGCCTGGGCAACCGTTGCCGGGAGCCGCTGCGTCGTCGAACATTCCGAAATACGTCATGCGATTGCCGGGGCCATCGCTGATCGTGGTCGATACCGCACTGCCGGGCTCTGGAGAAGCGCTCGCGCTACGGAACCAGAATTCGTATACGACGTGATTGGATTTTGCGGAGCCGCCGAGCGGGCCCGAATCGCTGTTGGTCGCACCGCTTTCGCCAACGGAAGCAAACTGCGGGCTCAGGATCGGATTGACCAATCCGGTGTGAAACCAGTTCGAGAGGCGCCAGGAATGACCGCCGTTGTGCGAGATACCTGTGGCGATTTCTTCGTCGTATCGGGTCGGGAACGTGATGGTTTGCCAGCCACCCTGCCCATTGATCGATGCATTGAGCATGCGGTCGTCGCTGACTTGCCAGCCCCCAGCCGGAGCCGGACTTGCCTGGTTGGCGATTTTCGGCCCGACTTCGCGGCCCTGAAGTGGCGCGGCATTGAACGCATCAGCCCGCGCCTGCACGGCGGCGGCCAGCATGACAAACGATGCACACGCGACGGCGGCGCGGCGGAAAGCGGCAAAAACATCCATGATCCAACCCCTTCTAGCGGTTCTCGTATACGCGCCGCACTGCGCGCGGCGCCCCTCGCGGGCAAGCGCACTGCCGAGAACACACCCCCAGGCGGATGTCCTTCGCCAACCCACTTGCCGCAAAAACGTCCCGACCATACTCCCGAAATTTCGTCTGGACAATAAGAAATTTATAACACCCGGCTATCTGCTGCAGCGCAACATGGCACGGCCACGTCAATTTTTCTAAACTTTGCGGTTTGCGCTGTTGCGGTGCCGCCATGTTTTTGCGTTCGTGTCTTCCCGTCCCTGCGCTTATCGTCGCGATTGTCCTGCTCTCCTGTGCCGGCTGCAGCGAGCGTGCAGCGGATCGCTCCGTGGCGACGGCCCCCATCGCATCCGCTGCGGCAGCGGAAACCCAACCCGAAACCGATGCCGGCAAGGGTAACGGCTACACATTTCAGATCGTTTTCCCGGCGCTTGCGCCCGAATGGCGGGCACTGGACGCGGCGGTCCACCAGTTCGCCGCCGCGCAAAAAAACGACTTCATCGGTGCGAGCACGGCGCCAGATCGCGCTACCGGACCCGACTACAGCCTGGATCTGACCTTTGCCATCGCCCGGCGCACCGCGAATTTCGTCAGTGTGATGGCTACGGGTTCGTCCTTCATTGGTGGCGCGCATGGGATGCCGATCGTCGCCAGCTTCAACCTTGACTTCACTGACGGCAAGCTCAAGACGCTTTCCGACCTGTTCGTCGATGCGCAGGCGGGCTTGCAGGCATTGAGCGCCGAATGCCGGCGCCAGCTCGAAGGCCGCTACGAAGCAAGACTGCGCGAGGATCCCGGCGCGATGACGACGGCGCAGCAGGCGTCGGACATCGAGTTGATGAAACGTTGGGTGGAAAAAGGCACGACGCCTGCGCCCGCGAATTTCGCCGTGTTCCTGATCGACGGACTGGATACCCGTGCGATCGGGGTGACGGTCGTTTTTCCACCGTATCAAGTGGCGTCATATGCGGACGGGCCACAGCAGGTGGAAGTCCCGGCCAAGGTTTTCTACGACCTGCTCAAGCCCGAATACAAGAACGCCTTCGCGATCGATACGCAAGCGCGCCAGCTCGGCGCGGGTGTGCGTTGACGCATACGCTCCTGCAAATTGCGTATTTCATCCTCGCCGGCATCCTGATCCTGGTCGGCATGGCAGGTA
>JAFEFD010000267.1 GCA_018240765.1 Pseudomonadota bacterium
ATCGGCACGTCGATCAGGTGCACGCCCGGCGTGTCGAGGCATTTCGCCAGCATCGGCGCGAATTCGGCGGCGGATGACGGTCGGTGTCCATGCGCGCCATAACTTTGCGCGTAGGCGACGAAATCGGGGTTGCCCATGTCCATGCCGAAGGTGGGGAAATTCATGTTCGCCTGCTTCCACTTGATCATGCCGTAGGCGTTGTCGCGCAGCAGCAGGATCACGATGTCGAGCTTCAGGCGCACCGCGGTTTCCAGTTCCTGCGAGTTCATCATGAAGCCGCCGTCGCCCGCGACAGCAACCACTTTGCGACCCGGATGCACGATCTTCGCCGCGATGGCGGACGGGAACCCCGCACCCATCGTTGCCAGCGCGTTGTCGAGCAACAGCGTGTTCGGCTCACGGCAGCGGTAATAGCGCGCGAACCAGATCTTGTACATGCCGTTGTCCAGGCACAGGATGCCATCGGATGGCATGGTCTTGCGCACGTCGGCGACCAGGCGCTGCGGATAGATCGGCCAGCGCGCATCGTCCGCGCCTTGTGCCAAGTGCGCGTCGAGATGCTTACGCACGGTCGTGAAGTAGGAAAAATCCCAGTGCGGGCACGGCGCGATGCGCTGTTTCATGCGCCACACCGAATTGCCGACATCGCCGATCACTTCGATCTGCGGGAAGTACACGGTATCGACTTCGGCGCTGGCGAAGTTGACGTGGATCACCGTGCGCCGGCCCGTGCGCATGAAGAACGGCGGCTTTTCAATCACGTCGTGGCCGACGTTGATGATGCAATCGGCGCGCTCGATTGCGCGGTGCACGAAGTCGCCGTCCGACAGCGCGGCGTTGCCCAGCCATAGCGGATGCGTCTCGTCGAGCACGCCTTTGCCCATCTGCGTGGTGAAGAACGGGATGCCGGTGGCATCGACGAATTCGCGCAGCATCTTGCTGCACAGCTTGCGGTTGGCGGCGGCGCCGATCATCAGCAACGGATGGCGTGCGGCGCAGATCGCGTCGACGGCGTGCGCGATGCATTTCTCGTCAGCGATCGGGCGGCGGTGGAAACTCGCCGGAATCACCAAGGCGTCAGTCGGATCGTGGGCGATGTCCTCTGGCAACTCCAGGTGCGTCGCGCCAGGGCGTTCTTCCTCGGCGCGGCGGAACGCTTCGCGCACGCGCGCGGGGATGTTGTCGGCGGAAACAATTTGCCGCGTGTACTTGGTCAACGGCTTCATCATGTCGACCACGTCGACGATCTGGAAGTGGCCCTGCTTGGACACCTTGATCGGTTTCTGTCCGGTGATCATCAGCATCGGCATGCCGCCGAGCTGACCGTAGGCGGCGGCAGTGACGAAGTTGGTCGCGCCTGGACCGAGCGTCGCAAGGCACACGCCGGCCTTGCCGGTCAGGCGGCCGTATGTCGCGGCCATGAAGCCGGCAGCCTGTTCGTGGCGGGTGAGGATCAGCTTGATCGACGAGGTGCGCAGCGATTCGAGCAGGTCGAGGTTTTCCTCGCCGGGAATGCCGAACACGTAATGCACATGCTCGGCTTCGAGCGCCTTGACGAACAGGTCGGATGCTTTCATCGCGCCTCCCCGGGCTGGATGGTGGGATTGTCTGCGTCGTTGCGGTTAGCGTCAACGTTCAGGCAACGGTGCCGAAAAGTGCGCCGATACCTGCAGTCACTGCCATTGCGATGGCGCCCCAGAACAGCACGCGCAACGCGCCTTTCACCACATTGGCGCCTCCGGCACTCGCAGCCAGGCCGCCGAGCAGGGTGAGCACGATCAGCGAAACCAGCGGCACGATGATCGTCACGGTTGAAGGCGTCGAAATGAACAAGCTGAGCAAGGGCAGCGCCGCGCCGATGGCGTACGTGATCGCCGAAGCGGACGCCGCCTGCAACGGTTGCGCCTTCAGGGTTTCGGAAATGCCGAGTTCATCGCGCAGGTGCGCGTCCAGCGCATCGTGCGCCATCAGTTGCGTAGCGACTTCGTCGGCAAGATGCGGTGTGAGACCACGTTTGGCGTAGATGTTGGCGAGTTCCTTGTGCTCGGCGAGGTGGTTGGTCTCCAATTCCTTGCGTTCGGTTTCGGTTTCGGCCTTTTCCATGTCGGCTTGCGAACTGACCGATACGTATTCGCCGGCCGCCATCGACATCGAACCGGCGACGAGGCTGGCAACGCCGGCGGTAAGAATCGCCTCGCGTGAGGCGTGCGCCGCGGCGACGCCGAGGATCAGGCTGGCGGTGGAAATGATGCCGTCGTTGGCGCCGAGCACGGCGGCGCGCAGCCAACCGATGCGTTGGGTGAAGTGGTTTTCGTGGTGGCGAGGACGCATCGGTCAGTGCTCCGGATCGCGGATCAGGGGAATTTGGCCGTCGACGAGGCGTGCGCTGAAACGGATGACTTCGCGCGAAGTCGCGACGCTGCGCATGACGTTGCCGCTATCGCGGTCGACGAGGATGGCGTAACCGCGCTGCAGTGTCGCCAACGGACTGACCGCGTGCAACGCGCGCGCCAGTTCACTCAGTTGCAGTTCGCGCGCGCGCAGGCGGTGCGCGAGCTGCACGCGCATGCGCTCGACACCGATGCGCAAGGTATCGGCATGCCGCGCCAACGTGCTGGCTGGATGCAGGCGATGCAGGCGCGCGTGCAATTGGGCGAGGCGATCGCGACCGAGGCGCAGGCGCTGTCGCGGGTGTTGGGCGCGCAATCGGGCCAGCGCGTGATCGGTGCGCTGCGCATTCGCATGCAGATGGTGGCGAACCCACTGGTCCAGTCGTGCCCGGACGTGATTCAGGGCACGCTGGATTTCATTCGCGTCCGGCACCAGCAATTCCGCCGCCGCAGATGGCGTCGGCGCGCGCAGGTCGGCCGCGAAATCGGCGATCGTGAAATCGATCTCATGGCCGATGGCGGAAACGATCGGAACCGAACAGGATCGGATGGCACGTGCAACCGCTTCGTCGTTGAACGCCCACAAATCTTCCAGCGACCCGCCGCCGCGGGTGAGCAGCAGCACGTCGTGGCGGTTTGCTTTCGATGCCGCGGCGAGCGCAGCAACGATTGCCGGTGGCGCTTGATTGCCTTGCACCGGCACTGGCAGGATTTCGATCTGCGCCAGCGGGAAACGCCGCGCAATCACGCTGAGCACGTCGCGAATCGCGGCGCCGCTGGGTGAGGTGATGATGCCGATGCGCCGTGGCAACTTCGGAATCGGGCGTTTGGCGGCGGGATCGAACAGGCCTTCCGCGGCGAGCCTGGCCTTGAGTTCGGCAAAAGCGCGCAGCAGGGCGCCTTCGCCGGCTTCTTCGAGGTGTTCGACAATCAGCTGGAATTCGCCGCGCGCCTCGTACAGGCCCACGCGCACGCGCGCCAGCACGCGCATGCCGTCGGCCGGCTTGAAGCGCAGCCAGGTGCTTTTCGGCTTGAACATCGCACAACGCACCTGTGCCTGTGCATCCTTGAGGCTGAAATACAGGTGTCCGGAAGCGGGTCGCGAAAAATTGGAAATCTCGCCTTCCACCCAGATCAGCGGAAACGCGTCTTCGAGCAGTTCGCGCGCCAGGCGCACGAGCTGGCTTGGGGAAAAGACTTCCCGCTCCGCGGTGTGGACGGCAGGTGTTGCAGGCATGCAGCAGGGGAGACCGTGGTATGAACCCGCAGCGTACTCCGGCGTCGTGGCGATTGCCATCGCATACATGACGTTCGGGGCAGTCGCGTCGCATGCGCGAGAAGCTATAGTGACCACATGAATGCGAATGCATCGACATCGAACACGGGGCAGGATATTCCGGCGCGCGGCGATCGTGCCCTGCGCCAACGCACGCAAGCATTCGTGCGCGACTGGCGTGCCAGCATCGGCCGGCAATGGCAGATCGAGCAGGCGAGCGCGCTGTACGAGGAACTCGAGAAACTGGCGGAACTGGCCGACTCACAGGGCGATGCGGATGTCGCCGATCCGGTTCTGGAACTGACCGCTTACCTGTGCACGTTCGTGGATCGCAACAGCAGGCCGAACCCTGCACAACTGCAGGGCCTGGAACGCATTATCGAGCGCTTGGCCGCCGCCAGCGGCGAAAAACCCGCGCGTCGTGCGCCGCACAAGCCTGCCACGGCGTCCGAATCCGCGCACCGGCAGGTGTTTTATCTGCGCGAAAACGCGCGCGAGATTCCCGGATTGGCCGCACGCCTCGGCCAACAGGGCGCCGTGGTGCGTCCGTTCGACGAGCGCGATGCGTTGCTGCATGCGCTGGACGAGGCCAGTCCGGATGTCGTGCTGATCGGCGAGGCGTTCGCCGCCGAGATCAATACCGTGGTCGAGGCCACGCAGCGGCTGCGGCCGGCGCACAAGGAACCGCCGCTGTTCCTCATGCTGGCGCAAGAGACGGACTTGACCCGCACCCTGTTCGCGCAACGCGCGGGTGCCGACGCCGTCGTGCTCGAACGCGATCCGATCGCGCTGGCCGCGCAGATCGACGGTCTGTTCGCGCAACGCCGCGCGCTCGGCTATCGCGTGCTGATCGTCGAGGACGACCGTGGGCAGGCCAAGTTTTGCGAATCGATCCTGCGCCATCGCGGCATGCTCACGCGCGTGTGCGAGGATCCCGCGGGCGTTCCGGCCGCGTTGTCGGAGTTCAAGCCGGATCTGGTGCTGCTCGACCTGTACCTGCCTGGCAGCAACGGCATCGAAGTGGCGCAGCGCATCCGCGAATCGGGCAATGCATTCCTGCCGATCGTGTTCCTCTCCGGCGAACTCGACCCGGATTTCCGTTTTGACGCCATTCGCATGGGTGCTGACGATTTCATCACCAAGCCGGTCAAGCCCAAGCACCTGGTCACTGCGGTGGAAAGCCGCATCCATCGCGCGCGCCAGCTTGTCAACACGCACGGGGAGGGACGTGGCGAACGGCGCGGCATGCTGTCTGGCCGCGATGTGATGGCTGGCGAAGTACTGCGTGCGGCACAGGATGAATCCGACCGTTGCCCGGCGCTGGCGCTGATCGCCGTCGACGATGCGGAAGATGTCATGCGCCGCAGCGGCTTCGTCGCCGCGAGTGCCCTGGGCCAGCAGTTGGCGAGCGCGCTGGCGGGGGAAATTCACGGCCAGCGTACTTTGTGTGCGTGGGGTGAACTGAAGTTTCTGGTGCTTGTGCATGCGGACGATCAACTGGCCTTGCGCGAGCAGCTCGAGACGTTGCGACGCAAGCTCGACGAGCGTTCGTGGCTTTCCGAGCGCACGCCCGTTCACCTGCACCTGAGTCTGGGCTGCGTGCGTTTGCATCCTCAGCTCGCGGGCATCGATGAAGCACTCGATCGTGTGCGCGCGATGCTCGCCAACGCCTGGGCCGCAGGCGGGGCACGCTGCGAATTCGATGTGCGCGAGACCAGTAGCCAGGACGGTGAAGACCCGCAGGTACGTCTCGTGCGCGCATTGTTGCGCGCACCGAGCGCGCGCGGCACCGCCCAGTTCGAATTTCAGCCGTTCGTGCCGCTGGCCGGGCAAATCGCCGGGCAATACGAAGTGCGCATGGCATTGAAGCCGCCGAAATCGCGGCAGGGCCTGCTGCTGCAGCGCAATGATTGGCTGCCGATTGCGCGCAAACTGGACATGGTCGCGCATGCGGACCGGCACTTGTTGCGTGGGGTGATCGAGCGCGTGCGCGAAAAGCGCATCAACGGCGTGGATTTGCGCCTGTACCTGCCGGTCGCTGCATCGAGCCTTTTCGATCCTGCTTTCGCGCCATGGCTTGCGGCCGAGTTCGGTGCCCATGCAGTACCCAGCCATACCCTGGCACTTGAATTCGAAGCTGCCGAAGTGCGCGCCGAACTACCGCGCTTGCATGCCATGCTGGAACCCGTGCAGCGGGTCGGCGTGCGCCTGGCCTTGAACGTGGGCGCCGACGCGGGAGCAGATCTCGGAAAATTGCTCGCGCTTGATGCGTTTGGCGTGGTCAAATTCGCGCGCGCCGGTGAAGCCGACAGCGTGCCCGATGCCGCCTGGGAGCCATGGTCGAAAGCCATTGCCGAGGCGCGTTCGCTGGGCAAGATCGTCGTGGCTACCCGCGTCGCCGGCATGGCGGATATCGGCGTGCTTCTGCGCATGGGCGTGCACTATGCGCAGGGCGAAGCTCTCAGCGGCTGGCTGGCCGATTGGGATTTCGATTTCGCCGAGGCTGTTCTGTAGCGCCGCTCAGTGCGGCGCCACAGTTGTGGAAGCGGCTTTGCCGTCGTTGGCAGTTCGTGTGGCCGGCAACACGCGCTGATTTTCCGGTGACTCGTCCACGAACCAGGGCTTGCCGTCCTTGTCCAGGTACAGGCGCTGCATTTCGTCCAGATGGAACGGGCGCGAGCCGATGCGGCCGAAGACAGCGATCTGGTTGCCGGATTCGTCCACCCCTCGATCGCGTTCGAGTCCGCGCGACAACGACAGTGCCGGATGCCTGGTCGGATACCAGGCGATCAATTGCGGTTTCGGTTCCGGACTGAAGCCATAGAAATTCGGCTGCGACTCGGGGCTGGTGAGCTGGATCAC
>JAFEFD010000268.1 GCA_018240765.1 Pseudomonadota bacterium
GACACGCGCTGCGCGCCGCGCTCGCCGTGGTACCAGGCCAGCACCAACGCGACGAAGAAACCGACGCACAGCGCGAGGATCAGGATGCGCTCGACGGATTCCGGCCACGCAAACCGCTGCGCAACAATGTCGATGCCTTGCAGCAAAGCGAAGGCAAACGCGATGTAGGCCAACGCCCATTGCACGAGCTTGCGTTCGCGCAAGCGTTGCAGGAAATCAGCCATCGTCGGAACCCCGTTTGCGCGACGCTGGGACGCGGACCGTATCGTAATCCAGCAATGCCTGGAAACCCGGGTCGTTGCGGATCGAGTCCCAGGTCGGGTCCAGGCGCAGGCTCTGTACCGAAAGCACGATGCCGGCGGGCTCCTGCATCAGACTGCGCAGGGTCTGGACGGATTCGTTCGTCCTGCCCGCGCGCATCTGTACCAGGGCGAGCATCAGCCTGCCTTGCTGGCTGCCGAAAACGTCCGCATGAGGCATTGTCACGGCCTTTTCAGCGATGCGCAACGCATCCGCGTGATCGCCCAGGCCCGAAAGACAGAGAGCGATCGCGCTTTGCAGGCGCGCATCGTCGGGATTTTCCCGAATGCGGCTTTGCAATTTGTCGCGTGCCTGCGCGTACGCGGAGCGCGCTGCCTTGGCATTGCCCTGCGCGAGCGAAATCTCGGCGACGGACAGTTCGCGCGAATCATCGTCGAGCAGGGACGCGCCTTGCGGCGCCTGTTCCAGCAGGCGCCGAGCCGCATCGAAATCGCGTGTCCAGAACTCCACGCGCGCCGCCATCGACGCGAAAGTCGCAGATTCTGTCGGTAATACTGGCGACGCCTTCAAACTGCGACGTGCACCCGCGATGTCGCCAAACCCCAGCAATTGCGCATCCTGCAACACGGAAAGGGCGAACAAGTCGGCAGGATCCTGCGTGAGCGAGGCCTGCGCCAGATCCCGGCCTTTTGCGTATTCGCGCAAGTCCACATACATGTTGGCCTGCGTGTTGCGCACGAAGTTGCTTTCTGGATCGAGCGTCGCGGCGGCATCCAGTGGCGTCTTGGCTTCTTCGAAACGGCCGGCATAGGCCAGTGTGATGCCAAGGCCGACCTGGTTGCGCATTTGATCCGGACGCAGCCGCACGGCCGTGCGAGCCTCGGCAACGGCTTCGTCGTTGCGACCACGCGCCATCAGGGAAAATCCGAGATTCAAGTGCCCCCCGGCGCTGTCGGGGTCCAGCGCCAGAGCCTTGCGCGCGCTGGCCTCGGCATCCGCCGCCGCGCCGGGGCCGCCGCGCTTGATGTAAGCCAACGACAACAACGACCAGGCATCGACGTAACCGGGGTCGATGGCGACGGCTTGCTTTGCAAGTTCGATCGAATGGTCGAGATCCGCCGGGTCGAGGCTGCGGTTGGATTGGTTAAGGAAGAAGCGACTGCGCAAGAAGCGATCGTAGGCTTCCGCGTTGTGCGTGGTGACGCTCGCGACCCGCGCCGCCTCGGCCACCGTCAGCTCCGCATGCAGCGCATGCGCAACCAATTTCGCAACCTCGCCCTCGACGCCGAAGATGTCGTCCAGCGTGCGCCGGTAGGCTTGCGCCCACAGGTGTGCATCATCGCGAGCGTCGATCAGCTGCAGGTTTATCAGTACCTGGTTCCCTGCTTTCTGCACGCTGCCTTCCAGGACATAGGCCACGCGCAGTTCGGCGGCGATATCGCGCACGCTGCCGCGGTGCTCGGCGTATTTTTCGGTCGACGTCCGCGAAGCGACGCGCAGTTCATGAACCTCGGAAAGCTTGGTCAGGATCATGTCCTGCATGCCGCTGGCGAAATAGGCGTTGTCCTTGTCGGCCGACAGGTTTTCGAACGGCAGCACGGCGATCGACTTGGCCGGAATCGCCGTGGCAGCCGCCTTCGTCGCTGTCGCCATTGGCGCCGCGCCGGTTGCCGGCGACGCGGCCGGCGCAAACCGCCACAGCAAACCGCCGCCGATGGCCAGCAGCAACGCAAGGATCACCAGCTCGGTACTCGACACGCGCTGCGCGCCGCGCTCGCCGTGGTACCAGGCCAGCACCAACGCGACGAAGAAACCGACGCACAGCGCGAGGATCAGGATGCGCTCGACGGATTCCGGCCACGCAAACCGCTGCGCAAC
>JAFEFD010000269.1 GCA_018240765.1 Pseudomonadota bacterium
ATGGTGTCGTCCAAGCCCGGCACTTCGACATCGGCGAAACCGGTCAGCACTTCGGACAGGCGCTTCTTGCCTTCCAGATGCTGGTCGTATTCCTCGACCAGGAGTTTGATCGACCACGGGAACGTCGCCAGCGCGGTCTGTACCTGACCCAGGCCTTCCTCGATGCGCTTGGCGATGGCGATTTCGCCCTCGCGCGTGAGCAGCTCGACCGTGCCCATCTCGCGCATGTACATGCGCACGGGGTCGGTGGTGCGACCGACTTCGGCGTCGACCGCGGACAGCACCGCGACAGCTTCTTCGGTCGCGGTTTCGTCGTCGGTGGCGACCGGGTTTTCCGGCAGCAGGGTTTCGGTATCGGGCGCGACCTCATGCACCTCGATGCCCATGTCGTTGATCATGCCGATGATGTCTTCGATCTGCTCCGGATCGACGATGTCGTCGGGCAGGTGGTCGTTGACCTCGGCATAGGTCAGGTAGCCTTGTTCCTTGCCCTTGATGATCAGGGTCTTGATTTCGGACTGCTGCGGATTGGTGTTTTCGATGGCCATGGGGGCGGGTACTTCAAGCGTGAATACAAGACTGAAAAGTATAGGAGGGCTGTCAAATCGCTCAGGATTCCAGCCGGAACGTGACTGGCCCGTCGTTGACCAGACTTACCTGCATATGGGCGCCGAAACGCCCGATTTCCACTGGCGAATGGCGATTTTTCACGATTTCAACGAGGCGCTCGAACCAGCGCAGACCGGCCTCCGGCGTGGCGGCCGTGGTGAAACTCGGGCGCATCCCGGAATGCGTATCGGCAGCCAGGGTGAACTGCGAAACCAGCAGCAATCCGCCGCCGGTATCGGAGAGCGATCGGTTCATCTTGCCAGCCTCGTCGGCGAAAACCCGGTAGCCGAGCAGGCGCTCGCACATCCGCTGTGCCTGCGCTTCGCCATCGCCCGGTTGCACGGCGACGAGAGCCAAGAGGCCCGGACCGATGCGTCCGACCGTTGCACCATCCACGTCCACGCTGGCCTGTGTCACGCGCTGGATCAGGGCGATCATCGATCCTTTCCCTGCCGGTACAATCGCGGTTTTACGATTCCGTTGCCCTGATGCGTTGGCATGTCGCCATCCTGTATTTCCTGCTGCGCCTGACCGGCCGCCTGCCGTTGCGCGTCCTGCATGGCGCCGGCGCAACGCTGGGCTGGCTGCTGTGGCTGTTGCCGAACCCGTTGCGGCGCAAGGCGGTGCAGACCCTGTCCCATGTAAGAACGCAATTCGGCACGAAAAGCAGTCACGAAATCCTCAAGCTGGCCTTGACCGAAACCGGCAAGGGTGCGCTGGAGCTTTGCAAGATCTGGTCCGGAAACCCGCAGGCCGCGCTGGAATTGGTGCGCGAAGTCCGCGGCGGTGAATTATTCGACGCTGCCCTCGGTTCCGGACGCGGCCTCATCATTGCCGCACCGCACCTGGGTTGCTGGGAGTTGCTGAATTTCTGGCTGTGCAGCCGCACGTCCATCGCCATCGCCTACCGCCCGCCGCGGCGGCCCGAGATCGAGCCGTTGCTGATCCGCGCGCGCGGCGCGCTGGCCGCCGAACAGGTGCGCGCCGATGGCGCTGCCGGAGTCCGTGCCTTGTTCAAGCGCCTGCTCGCCGGCGGTGTGGTCGGCATTCTGCCGGACCAGCAGCCCAAGGCCGGCGAGGGCGAATTCGCGCCGTTCTTCGGCACACCGGCGTTGACCATGGTGCTGCTCTCGCGCCTCGCGCAGCGCACTGGCGCGATCGTGCTGTTCGCCTTTGCCGAACGGCTGCCGCGTGGCGCGGGATATCGCATCCACATCCGGCCGGCGCCCGAGAAAATCGCCGATCCCGACCTGCCCGAAGCCGTCGCCGCGCTCAATTGCGGTGTCGAGGAATGCGTGAGGATCGCGCCGGCGCAATACCAATGGGCGTACAAGCGCTATTCGATCCGGCCGCAGTAAAGCCGCATGTCGCCGGCATCGTGGCGCTCAGCGCAACCAGCCGCGCCTGGCCAGGCTGCGTTGCGCGCGCCACGCACGCAACCACCAGCCGCGCCGGCGGCACGCGGCCAGTACCTGCCGTGGCGACTGCGACAGGACGTCTGCCGTGACTTCGCGACATTCAGCATCCAGCTGAGTATCGTTGCGCGGCACGCTGCGCGCCAGGTTGGCCAAGGCGCGCAGGCAGAAGTAATCCAGGGTAGTCCACGCGCGTGCATTCAGGCCATCCGGAAGTCCGGCCAATCCATCGCGCAAACTGCGCAATGCCCACAGCATGTCGCGCACGTTGTCCGGCGTTTTCGTTGCCACGATGCTGTCGCCGCGCTTGCGATAACCCACCCACGG
>JAFEFD010000026.1 GCA_018240765.1 Pseudomonadota bacterium
GGCCGGATGCCGTCCATGATCAGGCCGTAGCTGACGCGGTCGAAGGTGCGGAAGATCATGACGTGGCCGATGTATTCCTCGGGCAACTGCACCTTGGAATCGTCACGCTTGAAAAACGCCTTGAAACTGCCTTCCGGATAATCGGTGCGATCCGTCACCACGTCGCCCGGGTGGAAGATCGAGAAGGTCTGCCCGTTCTCGATGCCATCAGCGGCGCCGTTGGACAGCGCCACGACCTGCAGGCGCCCGACCACATTCAGCGCGTCGGTGAAGGCGATCACGCGCATCGTTGCCGGCACCTGCTTGGGCGCGTGCGGAACGTATTGGAAGTCGAACTGGTTGTTGTCCGGCGGCAGCACGAAATCGCCCGGGCGCACTTCGTAATCGGTGCTGGTTACCAGGACAGATGCAGGATTGCCGGCATGCGTGGCCTCGACCTCGCCGAACTGCAACATTTCGTATCCCAGGAAATGCACGTTGCCACGCAGGGTGAAATGATCCGGGCCGTGGTGCCAGAGCATGCTCGGGCGGTCGTCGCGATCCTCCATGTCCTGCCGGTAGACCTCGTTCGGGCGGCCGTCCTTGCCAGTGATTTCGTAGTAGCGGCCGATCGGACGTACCAGCACGTAACGCTGGCCCGGCTGGGTATCGAGTCCGCGCACGTAGATGAGCTGGCCGGTTGCGCCATTGATGTGGTGGTCCTCGATGCCGACCACGTGCGGCGCACGCTTGAATTCATCTTCGCTGACCAGGCGCGGCTTTTTCAGGAAATCCTGGATTGCCGACAACGGTAACGGCTTGACCGCGTTTTCGAGCTGTTCGGCGCGCGTATGCGGCTCGATGCCGCCGCGGTTGGCGACGCCAAGGCTCGGGTTGCCGTTCAGGTAGGCGAGGCTGAGCACGTCGCCGGGATAGATCAAGTGTGGATTCTTGACTTGCGGGTTGGCCTGCCAGACTTCCGGCCATTGCCACGGCTTTTGCAGGAACTTCGCCGCAATGCTCCACAGCGTGTCCCCCTTGCGCACCGTGTAGGTGTCGGGGTGATCCTTTGCAAGCTGCACCGAAGCGGCGTACGCCGACAGGGTGAGCAGCAGACCGGCACAAATTGCAGGTAGTTTTTTAAGCATGGCTGCCAATTACCTGATTCCCAAAGGGCTTCCCGAGTGTATACGAAAAATTTAACGGCGCAAATGACGGCCTTCACGGA
>JAFEFD010000270.1 GCA_018240765.1 Pseudomonadota bacterium
AGCTGCGAGAGCGCGATCACGGGAATGTTGAGTTCCTTGGCCAGGGCTTTCAGGCTGCGCGAGATTTCTGAAATTTCCGTGGCGCGGTTCTCCTTGTTCCCGGGCACGGCCATGAGCTGCAGGTAATCGATCACGATCAGGCCGATGTCGTACTGGCGCTTGAGACGGCGCGCGCGCGCGCGCAATTCGGACGGCGACAGCGACGGCGTATCGTCGATCAGGATCTTCGTTTCCGACAGCATCGTGATCGCGCTGGTTACGCGCGGCCAATCCTCTTCCTCCAGATTGCCGTTGCGCAGATGTTGCTGGTCGATGCGGCCAAGCGAGGAAATCAGGCGAAACGCGAGCTGCGATGCCGACATTTCCATCGAAAAGATCGCCACCGCCTTGCGCGACTTGATCGCAGCATGTTCGGCGATGTTCACCGCGAGCGTGGTCTTGCCCATCGAAGGGCGTGCGGCGATGATGATGAGGTCGGTCGGCTGCAGGCCCGAGGTCAATTCGTCCAGGTCCGTGAAACCGGTGGCAAGGCCCGTGACCGCTTCCTTGCTTTCGTAGCGGCGCGACAGGATCTGGAATGCCTCATGCACCGCCGTGCGCATTTCCACATAACTTTTCTTGCCGCGCGCACCGGTTTCGGCGATGTGGAACACGCGCGTCTCGGCCGCACCGAGGATCTCCTCGGACGTACGTCCTTCGGGCTGGAAACCATCGCCGACGATCTGGGTGCCGGCCTCGATGAGTTGGCGCAACACGGACTTTTCGCGCACGATGCCGGCATAGGCGAGGATGTTCGCCGCGCTCGGCGTCGAGTTGGCGAGCTGGATCACGTAGGCCACACCGCCGACCTCGTCGGCAAGGCCGCTGGATTCGAACCATTCGCCCAGGGTCACCGCGTCGCAGGGCTGGTTCTTGCTGGCGAGGTCGCCGATCGCGCGGAAAATCAGGCGATGGTCGCGGCGGTAGAAATCCTCTTCGCCGAGCTTGTCGGCAATGCGCTCCCAGGCGTGCTCGTCCAGCATCAGTCCGCCGAGCACGGCCTGCTCGGCGTCGATGGAATGCGGCGGCACGCGCAGCGTGTCGACGCGCGTGGAGGAAAACATCCTGTCCGGGGAAGCAGCCATGCGAGTTCTCGTCAAGCAATGCCGACGATGATACTCAGCACCGTCTCACCGCGCGATACGATAAGTGTGTGGATAAGTTGTGAAGAGACGGACGGCGTGCTTTCGCCTCTCATGCTGGCGGGAGAGGGGGAAAATAAAAAGGGCGCCTTGCGGCGCCCTTCGGATTTGCGCGATGGCTGTTGCCTTATTCTTCGGCGGCCACCGTCACCTTCACCGTGGTCTGCACGTCGGCGTGCAGGTGTACGTGGATCTCGAACTCGCCGGTGTGGCGGATCGGGCCTTCGCCCATCACCACTTCGCTCTTTTCCAGCGCATGGCCGGCAGCGCTAAACGCCTCGGCGATGTCGCGCGGGCCGACCGAACCGAACAGCTTGCCTTCCGGGCTCGCGTTCGCCTTGATCGTGACCGTTGCGCCTTCCAGCGCGGTCTTGCGCGACTCGGCGCCGGACATGATGTCGTTGGCCTTGGCCTCGTATTCGGCGCGGCGCTTCTCGAATTCGGCCACGTTTGCGGCAGTCGCCGCCACGGCTTTGCCGTGCGGCACGAGGAAATTGCGGCCATAACCGGGCTTGACCTTGACCTTGTCGCCGAGGTTGCCGAGGTTCTTAACTTTTTGCAGCAGTACCAGTTCCATGAAAATCTCCGATTCGTTAGCACCGATTGCCCGGTGCAGCTGATATCAAGTTGTCCGAATGGACTAAAAAGTCAGTGGCTGTCGCAATACG
>JAFEFD010000271.1 GCA_018240765.1 Pseudomonadota bacterium
CCGATTCCGATCCTGCCCGAGCGCTTGTACGCGTTGCAGCCCGTGCTCAATCGCCTGCTCGCCAAGCAGCCGGACGACCGCTTCCAGGATGGCGCGGCGGTCGCCGATGCGATCGAGCAGATCGAGCTCGCAATCGCACGCGGCGAAAATCCGGAGCTGGCCGACTCGCCGGTCCGACGCGATGCCGGCGCAGACGCCGGAACTCGTGTCATCACGCCCACGCCGGCGGGCGGCGCGCGCCATCGCGCCGAACCGAGCCTGGGCCGCCTCGACGACATCGCCAATGCGCCGATGCATCGCCCGCAATCGTCTCGGTCGGCTGCACCACCGACGCGGAGTCGGCGCTGGATTTTCGCGGCGATCGTTATCGTCCTCGTTGCCGCGCTGGCGCTCTGGTTTTTCCAGAACCGCCTGCGCGGATTGCTGCCAAGCACCGAACTCAACACGCTGATCGCGCGCGGCGACAAGGCCCTGGCCGAAGGCAACCTGGTCGGCAACCACAACGACAGCGCGCGCGAATTGTTCCAGGCCGCGCGCACGCTCGATCCGGACAATGAAGCGGCGCGCGCGGGCCTGAACAAGGTCGGCGGACGCCTGATCGAGCAGGCGCGTGCGGCGCTCACGCGCAACGATTTTTCCACCGCGCAATCGGATCTCGAACAGGCCAACGAGGTGCTCGGTGGCGGCAAGGAAGTCGAGGATCTCAAGGCGGCATTGCACTCCGCGCAGACGCGCAACACCGCCAGCGCAGCACTCATCGAAAAGGCAGATGCCGCGCTTGCAGCCGGAAAGCTCGTCGGCAGCGGCAGCGCCGCGGAAACCTACCTGCGCGTGCTCGACGCCGACGCGACCAATGCGGTGGCGCTCAATGGCCTGAAAAAGGTCGCCGAAGCGGTAGCACAACAGGCGCGCGACGCGATTGCCGCGAACAATGTTGATGTGGCCAACCAGCTCATTGCCGAATTGGCGCAGCTGTCACCGAACCACCCGGCCATCCCCGAGTTGCGTGGCGCCATCGCCAAGCTGCATGCCGGCGCGCAGCAGGTGCTGGAAGATACGCTCACGAAAGCCGAGGCCCAGCAGCGCGCCGGACACATCGCCGGCGCCGATGGCGCGCTCGCGCTGTTCCAGTCCGCGCTCAAGAGCGATCCGGCAAATGCACGCGCAAAGGGTGGCATGGCCAGGATCGCGCAAACCCTGATCGCGCAGGCCAATGCCGCGCTGGACGACGACAACACCACGCAAGCCGCCGCATTGTTGCAGCAGGCCGCGCAGGCGGTGCCGGACAGTCCCGCGTTGCGCAAGGCCAATTCACGGCTCGCCGACGCGCGCGAGCGGCTCGACGCGGCCAGGCACAAGGCGCAACTCACTCCTGCTGATGTGGCGCGCGTGCAGCAGATGCTTGGCCAGGCCGACCAGGCGATGGCGTCGGGCAACCTGATTCTGCCACCGGGCGATTGCGCATTCGACAAGTACCGCGCGGTGCTCGCGATCGATTCTGACAATGCGGCGGCGATGGCGGGACTGGCGAAGATACCCGCGCGCGCCCGTGAACTGTTCGAGCAGGCGATCCGCAATGGCACTCCAAACCGCGCGCGCGCCTACATCGACGCGGTCTCGCAATCCGATCCCGATGACGCATCGGTGCCGGCGATGCGCAACCGTCTTGCCGATGTCTTCCTCGACCAGACCCAGAGTTTCATCGCGCAGAAGCGTCGCGCCGATGCCGAGCACGCGCTCGACGCGGCGCGCGAATTGAATCCGAACAATCCGCGCCTGGCGGCATTGCGTGCGCAGCTCGAGTCGATGCCGGCGAATTAGCGCGGCGGCAGAATTTTCGCGAGCGCCACCCGCGCCGCGTCGAAGGAAAAGTGCTCGCGCACGTTGGCAAGGCCATTGTCGGACAGCTTTTCCCACAAGGCCGCATCGCCGTAGGCGCGCACGATCGCGGCGGCGAAATCTTCCGGCGTATCGGCGACGAGCAAATCCTCGCCGTCGCGTGCGTGCATGCCTTCGGCCGCGGGCGTCGTCGCCACCACCGGCAGGCCGTGGCTCATCGCCATGTTGATCTTGCCCTTGACGCCGGCACCGTAACGCAGCGGCGCGAGGGCAAGCCGGCAGCCGTCCATGAATGGCGCGATGTCCTC
>JAFEFD010000272.1 GCA_018240765.1 Pseudomonadota bacterium
ACTTGCGCGCGCAGACGATCGAGCAATTCGTCGGCGATGCGCTTGCCATCGAGGATTCTTGCGGCCATTGGAGGTTTCGCGGCGGGATTGGCGCGGCATTCTACCGTCCCGGATGCATCCCTCAAACTCCGGCGGCGTTACAATGGCGCATCGGCACCACGCGAGGAGCTGATCATGACCAGGAACGACACCGTCGAAATCGAAGCCGCAGTGTTTCGCCGGCTGCTTCGACACCTCAACGTCGAACGCAACGACGTACAGAACATCGACCTGATGATACTGGCCGGTTTCTGCCGCAACTGCCTTGCCGACTGGTATCGCGAGGCCGCCGCCGAACGCGGCATGGAACTCGGCAAGGATGCCGCACGCGAACGCATCTACGGCGAGCCCTACGCAAGCTGGAAGGCCAAGTACGGCAAGGAAGCGACCCAGGAGCAATTGTTCGCGTTGGCGCTGGCCGAAACCAAGCATCCGCGCGAATGATCGCGTCAATGCGCCGAGCAGACCTGCTCGATGTCCGCGTAGCCGCGGAATTGCGCTTGGGCGCCGCAGCCGGGACATTGCGGATCGCGCGGCAGCTTCAATTCGCGGAACGTGCCGGCCAACGCGTCGAAACACAGCAGTCGGCCGACCAGTGTCGCACCAATGCCAAGCAACAATTTGATCGCCTCGTTCGTCTGCAACAGACCGATGATGCCGGGCAGCACGCCGAGCACGCCGGCTTCGGCGCAGTTCGGCGCATCCGCCGCCGCGGGCGGCTCGGGAAACAGGCAGCGGTAGCACGGCGAACCGTCGCGGCGCGCGTCGAATACGCTGACCTGTCCGCTGAAGCGATGCACGGCTCCGTAGACCAGTGGAATCCTCAACTGTCGACAGGCCGCATCGAGCAGGTAACGTGTCGGGAAATTGTCGGCGCCATCGATGACCACGTCATGATCGCGGATCAGCGCTTCTACATTCGCCGCCTGCAGTCTCTCGCGGCGCGTTGCGATGTGCACACCGGGATTCAAGGCATTCAACGCGGCGCGCGCGGATTCGGTCTTGGCGACGCCGACGCGCGCATCGGTGTGCAGCACCTGACGCTGCAAATTGGACTTTTCCACCACGTCATTGTCGATCAATGTCAGCGTGCCGACACCGGCCGCGGCCAGATACAGGCCGGCCGGCGATCCGAGACCCCCAGCGCCGATCAGGGCGACTCGGGAATCGAGCAGGCGCTGCTGGCCCGCGGCGCCGACCTCGGGCAACAGCAGATGGCGCGAATAGCGTTCCGCGGCATCGGCGCAGAGAGCGCCGCGATCCACTGGCAGCCCTTCCGCGGCCCAGCGCACGAAGCCGCCTTCAACCGAGGCCAGCCGTGAATAGCCGAGTCCATGCAATGCCACTGCTGCATGCAACGAGCGTTGGCCGTGCGCGCAACTGAGCAGCAACGGCGCGTCGAAGGCGGGCGCGATCGCCTCGATGCGATCGAGGATATCGCCGAGCGGAACTCCGATTGCACCGGCTGGCTTGCCGGCGGCGCGTTCGTCGTCCTCGCGCACGTCGATCAGGATCGCGCCGGCCTGCTGGCGCCGCAAAGCATCCGCTGGAGAAATCCGTTCGATTGCCATGCGTGAATTATACGCAGACTATCCGGGCCAGCCGGGTAGCGGCATCACGTCGACGACTTCGCCAATCGCAAATTCACGCGCACCATCCGGGAGCAGGACAAGAGCATCGGCCTCGGCAACGCCGCGCAACATGCCGGAGCCTTGCTTCGCGTGCGGAGTCGCCCACAGCACGGCGTCTTCGTCGCAGTGCAAACGCGCGCGCTGGAATTCGGCGCGCGCATGGCGCTTGTTGATGCCGGTGCGCAGGCGCGCACGCAACATGAATCCCTTCTGCGATACACCACACATCGCATCCAGTGCCGGTTTCACCAAGGCCATGCAGGTGGCGAAACCCGACACCGGATTCCCGGGCAACGCGAACAACATCGCCGCACCGATCTGGCCGAACAGGAACGGCATGCCGGGCTTCAAGCGAACTTTCCAGAAATGCACTTTGCCGATTTCGGAGACGAGACGCGGCAGGAAATCCGCTTCGCCCGCCGACACGCCACCGCTGCTGACGATGAAATCGGCATCGGCGCCAGCGCGTTGCAGCGCATCGCGGAGTGCCGCCGGATCGTCGCGCACGCGTTCGTGGCGAACGAGTTCCACGCCCCAGTATTCGAGCAGG
>JAFEFD010000273.1 GCA_018240765.1 Pseudomonadota bacterium
GACATCCGTTTTCTGGTCAATACACGTTTGCTGCACGATCACCTGATCGCTGATGGATTGGACAACATCGCGCAGTGCGCCACGTGGTTCGAGCCTGCGTTTCCCGACGCGGTGTACCACGCGGCGCACAGACAGCCTGCGGCAAAGCGCCGGCTTTGTTTCTATGCAAGGCCGAACAATTTGCGCAACCTGTTCTATCGCGGAATCGAATTGCTGAACGAAGCATTGCAGCAAGGGATTCTTGACCCGGAACATTGGGAAATTGTGTTCGTCGGAAAGGATATTCCTCGACTCGCGCTTGCTTGCGGTTGCGAGCCGCGCTTGCTGGGCACCATGGGTTGGGACGACTACGCGGCCTTCTTGCGGACAGTGGATTTGGGTTTCTACCTGATGAGCACGCCGCACCCGAGTTATCCACCATTGGATCTGACGGCGTCCGGTGGCGTCGTATTGACCAACCGATTCGGCCTCAAGCAGGATCTTTCGGCGTATTCGGAAAATATCGTGCTCGCCGATCTGGATGTTCCCTCGCTTCTTGAAGGATTGCGCCGAGCCGTCGCACTGGCACAGGACGATGTTCGTCGCGAGCGCAATTACGCGGCCAGCGGGCTCGCGAGATCGTGGTCGAAGGCATTTGAACAGTGTCGATTCGCCGGGGATTCGACTGATGTTCTTCGTTGATACCCCGCCCGTCGGAGATTATTCCGATCCCTGGGCGGACGATTTCTGGACACGCTTTGCCGCATTCCGACGCGGTTCGCACCGCGTTGCGTATTTCTACGAAAAGGCCGACAACAGTACGTTCCGCTACCGCGCGTACAACATGGTGCAAACGCTGAACGACGCAGCCGGCGAAATTTCTGCCGGTTACTTCTTCCCGGCTGACGGCAACAAGATCGACATGGTGTTGAATCAAGCCGACACCATCGTGCTGTGCCGAATGCGCTACGAAGCCGTCGTCGCTCGCATCGTGGCGATAGCCAAGTCGCGCGGGATAACGGTTCTCTACGACGTGGACGATCTGGTCTTCGACACGGATTTCACGCACATGATTCTGGGTACGCTTGCCCAGGATTTCGCCCATCCGGGTGTCTGGGATCACTGGTTCGCCTATATTTCGCGCATCGGCACCGCCCTGCGCATGTGCGATGCAGCGATCACGACGAATCCGTATCTGGCCCAACGCATATCCGATTTTAGCGGCAAGCCGGCATTCATCGTCCCGAACTTCATGAATCACCAGCAGCTGGAATTTTCGCAACGGCTGTACGAAGAAAAGTTCAACCGTGGTTTCCAGCGCAATGA
>JAFEFD010000274.1 GCA_018240765.1 Pseudomonadota bacterium
ACGTCGGGCGTGGACCCGATCGCCCGTGACCAGTTCTGGCGCCTGCTGGTGGAGCTGTCGCGCCGCGACCAGGTGACGATCTTCATCTCCACCCATTTCATGAATGAGGCCGAGCGCTGCGATCGCATGTCCATGATGCATGCGGGCAAGGTGCTGGACTCCGACACGCCCGCCGCCCTGGTGGCTAAGCGCGGCGCCGCCACGCTGGAGGAAGCCTTCATCGGCTATCTGGTGGAAGCCTCGGGCGAAGCGGCGCCCGCGCCGGCCGCCAAGGCGGAAGCGGCTGATGCCGATCCAGCCGGCGCCGCGGCTGCGCCGGCTCCAGAGCCGCGTCCGCGCGCCGCGGGCTTCAGCCTGCAGCGCCTGTGGAGCTATCTGTGGCGCGAAGCGCTGGAGCTGCAGCGCGACCCGGTGCGCGCCGCGCTGGCCCTGGTGGGCTCGCTGGTGCTGATGATCGTGATCGGCTACGGCATCAACATGGATGTGGAGAACCTGACGGTCGCCGTGCTCGACCGCGACCAGAGCACCTTGAGCCAGAGCTACACACATGGCCTGTCGGGCTCGCGCTACTTCATCGAGCAGGCGCCACTGCGCTCCTACGAGGAACTGGACCAGCGCATGCGCGCCGGCAAGATCGCGCTGGCCATCGAAATCCCGCCCGACTTCGGCCGCGATGTGCTGAGCGGCCGCGCCACCGCCATCGGAGCGTGGTTCGACGGCGCCATGCCCACGCGCGCGGAAACGGTCAAGGGCTATGTGCAAGGCATGCACCAGCGGTGGCTGAGCGAGCAGGTACGCGAACGCACGGGCCAGCAACTGAGCAGCCAAGTGAGCATCGAGACCCGCTACCGCTACAACCCCGATGTGAAGAGCCTGCCGGCCATCGTGCCGGCCGTGATGCCGCTGCTGCTGCTGATGTTCCCGGCCATGCTGACGGCGCTGGCCGTGGTGCGCGAAAAGGAGCTGGGTTCCATCGTCAACCTCTATGTGACGCCTGTGACGCGGGTGGAATTCCTGCTGGGCAAGCAGCTGCCCTACGTGGCGCTGGCCATGCTGAACTACCTGCTGATGAGCGGCCTGGCGGTGTTTGTGTTCGGGGTGCCGATGAAGGGCAGTTTTTTCACGCTGACGCTGGCCGCCCTGCTGTTCAGCTGCATTTCCACCGGCATGGGGCTGCTGGCTTCTGCGGTCACGCGCAGCCAGATCGCGGCCATGTTCTTCGCCATGCTGGGCACCTTGATCCCGGCCACGCAGTTTTCCGGCCTGACGGACCCGGTCTCCTCGCTGGAGGGGGCGGGCCGCTGGATTGGCGAGATTTACCCCGCCACCCACATGATCATCATCAGCCGCGGCGTGTTCAGCAAGTCGCTCGGCTGGCAGGACCTGAGCAGTTCCTTCTGGCCCATGCTGATCGCCATCCCGGTGATCGTCGGCATCGCCATCTGGGCGCTCCCCAAACAGGAAAAGTAGCCATGGCGCACCATCTGAAAAACATCTGGCGTCTGGGCGTCAAGGAGCTGTGGAGCCTGTGGCGCGACCCGGTGATGCTGGTGCTGATCGTCTACACCTTCACGTTGTCGGTCTACACGGCGGCCTCGGCCATGCC
>JAFEFD010000275.1 GCA_018240765.1 Pseudomonadota bacterium
CACGAGTTCGGCAATGTTTATCCGTGGGACTGGAAACATGCCGCGCCCGGCCTGCCGCCCGGATTCTTCCCGTCATCGACGAACGTGATGTCGGATCTTGCCGTGGCGATGAAGTACAACCCGCAACTGCATGTGCTGCTGGCCGGCGGTTATTACGACCTGGCGACGCCGTATTTCGCAGCCGTGTATGAAATGCGCCATCTGCCGATTCCGGCGAAGTTGCAGTCCAACATCGAGTACGCGTTCTTCCCGTCCGGGCATATGGTCTACGCGCACGAGGAATCGCTGAAGAAACTGCACGACGTGACCGCGGCGTTCATCGGCCGCACGGACAATCTCGGGAAATAGAACCGGACTACGCCGCGCCGATTCCGGGTATGCGCTTGTGCAATTCGTCTTCCGGAAAACCCAGCGCCTTGGTGATCTGCAGCAGAAAGCGCTGTTCTCCGGGGCGGATGCGCGCATCGGCTCCAGCCAGGCGCAGCAGGCCGGAGTACAGCCGCTCGACTTCACTCGAGCCTGGCTTGAACTGCGCGAGCAGGCGTTTGGCGTCGGCGGAATAATCGTAATCGCGGCGACAACCGGTGGTGAAGGATTCGGTCGCGATCTGGCGTGCCCGCGCGTTGAGCTTGAGTTCTTCCATCAAGGTGTTGGTGAACGCCGCTTCTTCGGCGGAAACCACGCCATCGGCGCGTGCCATGGCCCCGAGCAGGCCGAAGGAAACCTGGATCAGCAATTCCTGGCGCGGATCGAGCTTGCCGCTGAACAATTCGCCGAAAGCGTTCTTGACATCGCGAAACAAACTGCCGCTTGCCGCGGCGGTGTCGTTTGACATGACCGCACCCTCCCCGTGGATGCGGCCATGTTGCGCCAGATTCGAAAAAATGAAAAGTCCTGCCAGCTCAGTTTTGTGACTTCGCCCAGCGCGCGTATTGCGCCATGCTGATGCTGTTGGCGTGGTGCGCGATGTAGTCGAAATCGTTCAGCAGCGGCGGATAGGCGTTGGCCTCTTCGCGGGTAATCCTGCCGTTGTGGTTCGTGTCCAGCGTTGCGAAGGCGGGCGGCGGGCCGTAGTGATCCGGCGCCGGCTGGCCGGAGGTCAGGGTGACGCGGGTGCCGTTGGCTTCGGTGAAATGGACGGTCTGGTCCTGGGCGTAGGCGCCGGCACTGGCGAGCAACGCGCCGGTTGCAAGCAAGGTGAGTGTGCGGTTCATGGCATTCTCCTGTCGTCGTTCGCGGATACACTTCATCAATTGAAGTGAAGCGTCCGCATGGGCAGACCGGAAACACGCGACGAAGTTCGGCTATCTGCGCAGCAGGCGCGCAATCTGCACCTGGCTGTTCAGGGTCTGCTCACGCCCGCACGCGCGCGGGCCACGCGGGCGCGCGTGCTCGCTGCGATCGCGCGCATGCGCCTGTTGCAGATCGACACGATCAATGTCGTCGCGCGCAGTCCTTACCTGGTACTGTTTTCACGCCTCGGCGCTTACGAGCCGCGCTGGCTGGACGACTTGCTCGCGCGCGGCAAAATCTTCGAATGCTGGGCGCATGAAGCCTGCTTCGTGCCGATGGACGATCATGTATTGCATCGCGGCCAGTTCGATGCGCGCTCAAAGCACTGGGCGCACCAGCGCGCTGCGCGCATGCACCGCGAACATCGCGAGTCGATGGACAAGCTGCTGGCGCATATCCGTGACAACGGGCCGGTGAAGTCGTCGGATTTCGAGCGCAAAACGCGGGTACAACCGGGCTGGTGGGAATGGAAGGACGAAAAGCGCTGGCTCGAGGCCTGGTTTGCGCTTGGCGAAGTGATGATTGCGCGGCGCGACAGTTTCCAGCGCGTTTACGATCTCACCGAGCGCGTGTTGTCACGCGCGAAAATGGATACCGTCGCATTGTCGCCAGTGGACGGGACGAGGGAATTCACGCTTGGCGCGGTGCGTGCACTCGGCATTGCGCAGGCGCGCTGGATCGCGGATTACTTTCGCAGCGGGCGCAAGCACAAGAATGCCGACCTGGACGACTTCGTCGCCAGCGGCGAATTGATTCGCGTGCAAGTGCGCGGCTGGGAGAATCCCGGTTATGTGCATCGCGAGCATCTGCCGCTGCTGCGTCGGGCGCGGAGATCGGCCTTGCGCGCCACGCACACGACGCTGCTGTCGCCATTCGATCCGGTTGTCTGGGATCGTGAGCGTGCGCTGGGGATGTTCGATTTCGACTATCGACTGGAGTGCTACACGCCCGCGCACAAGCGCCGCTTCGGCTATTACGTGCTGCCGATCCTGCATCGCGGCAACCTGATCGGGCGGCTCGATGCCAAAGCGCATCGCGGTGACGGGTTGTTCGAGATCAAGTCGATTCACCTGCAAACCGGCGTTGTGCCGGGAGATGAATTGATCGCAGACGTGGCCGGCGCAATCCGTGAGTGCGCCGATTGGCACGCGACACCGCGCATCATCGTGCGCAAGTCCAATCCGGAGACGTTCGTCAAAGAACTTCGCAAGGGGTTGGCAACCGTTGGATAGGACGCTTACGCTTCGGCCCAACGCCGCAGCAGGTTTGCATGCGTCTTGTTGACCAGATCCAGGGCGCGCGCGTCGCCCGAGGTTTCATGCAGTAGCGCCCGCGCGCGGGCCAGATCGGCAAGCGCTTCGCGCGCGCCGGCATCGCGCACATGACTCTGGATCCAGGCGACGACGACCAGACGTTGGCCTTTCGCGATGGTGCGCACGCGGTGCAACTGTCCGGTCGGATAGCACACCATGCTGCGCGCCGGCAGCTTCACCAGGATCTCGCCGCTGCCCGATTCCAGCGCCAGCTCGCCGCCGCCATACTCGCTCGGTTCGTTGAGGAACAGGGTGAACGAAAGATCGGTGCGCCACAGCACGGTTTCGCCCATCAAGGCGCTATCGACATGTGCGCCATACTCCATGCCTTCGAAGTAGCGTGATACGAGCAACGAATGCAATTGGCGCGGATACACCGCATCGCGAAAGGCATCATGGCGGCGCAGGGCGCCAAGAACGATGGATGAGATCGATGCGATTTGCGGTGCATCGCGCTGGATCTGCTGGTTGTTCTTGCGCGATGCCGCGTGGGCGCCGGCAGTCTGGCGACCGTCGACGAACTCGGCGGCCGCGACGTGATCGAGAATCGCGCGGTGTTCCTGCGGCGTTACGACATCCGCGAAGGTCAGGATCATTTATGGCGTGCCGAATCCGTCGGCAAAGATGCGGTCGCCGCAGGCCAGCTGCAGGCCGGTGCGATCCACGCCAAAACTATCCATGTTGTCGCGCGAGGTCGATCCGGCATTGCCAGACCCGTTCTCCGAAAATATGTTGGCGCAACCGGTAACCGCCGGCAGCGCTGTTGGCATGCCTTGATTGTTGCCATTGCCGTTGTCGAGCGAGGGAATGGCCGCAATCGCGCCGCCCTTGCCCAGGCCGGAGAATCCCACCAACCCGGTTCCGCCCGTGGCGGTATTGGTGTAGAAGTTGGAATTCTGGATCGTGACGTGCCCTGCGCGCACGAAAATCGCGCCGCCGAATCCGCCGCCGGCGCCACCGCCGCCTTCGGATACGCCACCGCCGCCAATGCCGGGCGAACCGCTGGCGCCGGAGGGCGATCCGAAACCGCCCGCGCCGGCACCGCCACCAAAACCGGCATTGCCACCATTGCCGCTCCCGACTATGCTGCCCGCACTGCCGCCGGCACCTCCGCCGCCACCAAATCCGCCCGGCGCGCCCGCACCCGCGATTACCGGACACCCGGATTGAGTGCAGATGCCGGCGCCGCCGCCACCGCCACCGCCAAATCCACCGGCACCACCGGGTTTGGACATGTTGCTGGGATTGCCGCCACCACCACCACCACCACCGCCGCCGAACCCGCCATTTGCACCGCCCATGGAAGCGGAGCCCATCGCACCCTGACCGCCAAGTCCGCCGAACTCGCCACCGTTGCCGCCATTGCCGCCGCCTTCGCCGCCGAAGCTGCCCGCGCCGCCGCCACCGCCGCCGCCAAAACCACCCGAGCCACCGTCATGGCCGGCGAAGTTGCTGGAAAGGTCAAAGGCCCCGCGACCGCCCGCGCCATACATGCCGCCGCCGGCACCGCCGCCCTTGGCAAAAGTCGAATCGACAATTCCAACGCCGCCGCTGCTCGTTCCGCCGGTGGCGTGATTGGCTGAGAACGTGACATTGCTGACACTGAGATTGCCGTTGTACATGAAGATCGCGCCGCCCAAGCCCGCACCGCCGCCGCCGCCATCGTTGCTGGTGCCGCCGTTTGCAACGCCGCCACTCAGAGTGAGATTACTGAAGCTCACCGTTGGCGCGTGGCTGTCGTCGCCGATGAAAAACAACCGGTGCGCACCGTCGCCGCTGATGATCGAAACACTGGGCGTTCCAGTCAAAGTCATGTTCGATGTTATCCGCGGCAGTTCTGCGCCAAGCGACTGGTTCGCGGTAATCAGCAGATTGCCTGCACCTCCGCCTTCGTTGACGCAGCCGCCGGTATTGCTGCCAGTGTTGGCTGTGGTGATGGCATTGGCCAGATTGCAACCCGAGCCATCGACAATGATGTCGCCGGCGTTGGCGGAAGCGGCAAAGATGGTGAGAATGGCGCCGGCGAGTGCCGCACGCTGCGGCGTACGTTGCGATGACATCGGAAACTCCCCATATGGACGCTGCGATGCTAGCACTGGCGCTGACCGGCGGGAAAGATGCGATCCAATCCGGGAGCATTCGCGAAACGCCTGCAAGCGGCGATCATGTCGCCTTCGCATGCGCCCCGGGCTGGTAGGTCCCGGCCTGCGAGCGGAACGGAATCGCGAGGCGATTCCAGCCGTTGATCGCAATGATGGCGAGTGAAAGATCGACCAGTTCCTTGTCGCTGAAGTGCTGGCGCGCCTCGGCGTACAAGGCATCGGGCACATCGTTGCCGGCGATGCGGGTCAAGGCTTCGGTCCAGGCCAACGCCGCGCGTTCGCGCGCGCTGTAAAATGGTGCTTCGCGCCAGGCATCGAGCAGATACAGGCGCTGTTCGGTTTCGCCGGCCGCGCGCGCGTCCTTGCTGTGCATGTCCAGGCAATAGGCGCAACCGTTGATCTGCGAGG
>JAFEFD010000276.1 GCA_018240765.1 Pseudomonadota bacterium
ATTCGCGTTGATGGACAAGCATGAGATGCGCGTTCGTGGCGGGGGATTCGGGCTATTATCCACGAGTCCAGCATCCGGAGCCGACCGCCCGTGAGAATCGTCAGCTTCAACGCCAACGGCATTCGCTCGGCCGCGACCAAGGGTTTTTTCGGTTGGTTGAAGAAGCAGAATGCCGACGTCGTGTGCCTGCAG
Organism: Pseudomonadota bacterium; assembly: GCA_018240765.1. Classification (GTDB taxonomy): domain Bacteria; phylum Pseudomonadota; class Gammaproteobacteria; order Xanthomonadales; family Rhodanobacteraceae; genus Rudaea. Next base: position 193 of record JAFEFD010000276.1, read on the forward strand.
GAAACCAAGGCGCAGGAAGACCAGTTGGCCGATCCGAAGTTTCGCCCCGACGGGCATCACTGCTTCTATCGCGATGCGATGACCAAGAAGGGTTACTCCGGCGTGGCGATTTATTCCAGGCGCGAACCCGACGAGGTGTTGACGAATCTCGGCTGGGCGCCCTTCGACGACGAAGGCCGCTACATCGAGGCGCGTTACGGAAAATTGAGCGTGGTGTCGTTCTACATCCCATCCGGATCCTCGGGCGACGAGCGCCAGCAATTCAAGTACAAGGTCATGGATTGGCTCGGCGGTATTTTCGCGGATTGGCGCAAGTCCAAACGCGAGTATGTCTTGTGCGGCGACTGGAACATCGTGCGCAGCGAGAAGGACATCCGCAACTGGAAGTCGAACCAGAAAAATTCCGGTTGCTTGCCCGAGGAGCGCGCCTGGCTCAATGCCCTGATCGAGGGACATGCCTGGGTAGACAGCTATCGCACGCTCCGGCCCGAGGGCGAGGATTACACCTGGTGGTCGGCACGCGGCGCGGCGCGCGCCAACAACGTGGGTTGGCGCATCGATTATCAGATCGTCACGCCGGGCTTGGCCGCGAAGTTGAAATCCTGCGCAATCGCGGCGACGCCAAAATTTTCCGACCACGCACCGTATACGGTCGACTATGCCGACTGAAGCCGTGGCCGCGTCGAACAAGCCGTCGTTGTGGCGTGCGTTCGCGACGCCTGCGGCATGGACGATGCTGCTGTTCGGCTTCTCGTCCGGCCTGCCCTTCCTGCTCGTGGCTGGCACGCTCGCTTACTGGCTCAAGCAGCGTGGCATTGCCATCGCCGACATCACCATGATCGCCAGCGCCGGCATGGCTTACGCACTCAAGTTCCTGTGGGCGCCACTGCTCGATCACTGGCGACTGCCGCTGTTTCAGCGCCTGGGACGCCGGCGCGGCTGGCTTCTATTTGCACAATTGGGTGTCGTCGCGGGGCTGCTGGCGATGGCAGTGATCACGCCGGACAATCTGGCGCCCTTCGTCGCCGCGGCATTGGCCGTGGCGATCTTCGGCGCCACGCAGGATATCGCCGTGGACGCCTACCGCATCGAGATCGCGCCGGTACGTGACCAGGGTGCACTGGTGGCGACCTATTCGCTCGGCTATCGCATCGGCCTGCTCGTGGCCGGCGCGCTGGCCCTGATCCTCGCCGATCATTGGTCGTGGCGCATCATTTATATCGCGATGGCCGCAACGATGTTCGTGCCGATCGCGGCGAATCTGCTCGCGCGCGAACCCGCTGCAGTTGCGCACGCGCCGATGCGCTGGCGCGAGGCGATGCGCGTGGGCATCATCGAACCGTTTGCGGATTTCTTCA
>JAFEFD010000277.1 GCA_018240765.1 Pseudomonadota bacterium
GAACGTCGCGCGCAAATGCGCGAGGAAGCCGAGCGCTTGCGCAGGGAAAAAGCCGAGAATAAGCAGCAGTAACCCGTCACGGAGCGTTACACGTGTATTTGAGACCTTCGATCATTTTTGTTTCGCTGCTGGCCGCCGCGCTGGCCGGATGCGCCACGTTGGGTTCGGATCGCGAATTCAGCCGTGACATCGCGCCGTCGAGCGCGCCAACGACACACTTGCCGGCGAACAAGATCAATGACGAAGCGCCGATCAAGATCGATACGGACGACAAGACGCATCAGGTCGCCGAAGCCAAGGTAGAACCAGGCTCGGGCCAGTTCATCAACGAAAAGATCGCGCGCGAGCCGGTGAACGAAAAGTCCGCGCCGGAAGGCCAGATCACGTTCAATTTCGAAAACCAGCCCATCCAGGCCGTGGTGCAAGCCATCCTCGGCGCCTTGCTGCACGAAAACTATACGATTGCGCCGAATGTCTCGGGCAATGTCACGTTTTCGACGTCGCGGCCGATCACGCCCGAGCAGGCGATGCCGATCCTGCAGATGCTGCTGGGCTGGACCAATAACGCGCTGGTGTTCAAGGAAGGCCGCTACGCCGTGGTCCCGGTCAAGGAGGCGATTCCGGGCAACCTGACTCCGCGCATCGCCTCGGCGGGCAGCGCCAAGGGCTATGAAGTGCGGGCGTATCCGCTGCGTTACATCGCCGCCACGCAGATGCAGAAGCTGCTCAAGCCCTATGCCAAGGCCGACGCCGTAGTTTCGGCGGACGATGCGCGCAACCTGCTGATCATGGCCGGTACAGCCCCGGAATTGGCCAATTACCAACGCACGATCGACATCTTCGACGTCGATTGGCTCAAGGGCATGTCGGTCGGCGTGTACGGCCTGCGCAACATGGACGTCGCCAAGATCATGCCGGAACTCGACAAGATTTTCGGGTCGGCAGGCGAGTCCCCGCTGGCCGGAATGTTCCGCTTCATTCCGATGGAAACGACGAATTCCGTGGTCGTCATCACGCCGCAGAAGGAATACCTGGAAAAGGCCGAAAGCTGGTTGTACAAGCTCGATCAGGGCGTCGGCGAGAACGGCACGCAGCTTTACGTCTACGACGTGAAAAACGTCAAGGCGGTCGACTTGTCCGATCACCTCAACGCCATTTTCACCGGTCAGGTCAGTCAGCGGCCGAGCAACAGCGGCAACGTCGCGCCGGGCCTGCAACCGGTCAGTATCGGCCAGTTCAACAATGGCGCAAGTGGCGGCCGAACCGGTATGAACGGTGCGTATAACACGCAGCAGACCAGCCGCAACGCCCCCAAAACCAACCTCACCACCACCGGCACTGGTACGCCGGCGTCGTCGAGCAGCAAACCAACCGATATCCGCATCACGCCGATCGAGGAAAACAACCAGTTGCTGGTGATGGCAACGCCGGGCGAATGGGATTCGATCCGCGCCGCGATCCATCGCCTGGATATCGCGCCACTGCAGGTGCAGATCGAGGCGAAGATTCTCGAAGTCACTCTCACCGGCAACCTGCAATACGGCGTGCAATGGTGGCTGTCGGGCCTGATCAATAATTCCAATGCCGGTTCCGGCACCGGCTTCCAGTATGGGCGGCTTCCCTATCCGGGCGGCACTGAAAATTTCGAGGGCAACCCCTCCGACCGCCATCGCGTTTCGCTTGGCGCCGGCGCTCCCACAAACCTGAATGGCGGCAATGCCGGGATCTTCTATTCGTTCCTGAACAAGAACTTCCAGGTCGCGCTCAACGCGCTCGAAAAGAGCGGCAATTCGAAAATCCTGTCCACGCCCTCGCTGGTGGTGATGAACAACCAGCAGGCGCAGTTGACGGTGGGTACGCAGGTTTCCGTCATTTCGACGTCCTTCCTCGGCATCGGCGGAATCGGGACTACCAGCGGTACGGGCACCGGCATCACGAGCTCGGGCATCGGACAGGCCAACTACATCAGCACCGGCGTCACGCTGCAAATCACGCCGCGCGTGAATCCCGGCGGCCTTGTATACATGGAAGTGAGCCAGCAGGACACCTCGCCCGACTACAGCACGGTCACGGCCAACAATCCGAATCCCGCGATCAACCAGCGCAATCTGGACACGCAGGTTGCGGTGCAAAGCGGGCAGACGGTCTTGCTGGGCGGCATGATCCAGGACCAGGACGGTGATTCGCGCAATGGCGTTCCGGTATTGAGCAAGATTCCCGTGCTTGGCAGTCTGTTCGGCAGCACGTCCAAGACTCGGCAGCGCACCGAGCTGATCGTGCTGATCACCCCGCGCGTCGTTACCAATTCCGACGAAGCCCAGCAGATGACGCAGGAGTACGA
>JAFEFD010000278.1 GCA_018240765.1 Pseudomonadota bacterium
CTCGCTGCGCTTTTTCACGACATTGCCAAGGGCCGCGGCGGCGATCATTCCGAACTCGGCGAGACCGAGTCGCGTGGATTCTGCGAACGCTTGAAATTGCCGCCCGCGGATATCGAACTCGTCGCTTGGCTGGTGCGCCGGCATCTGCTGATGAGTGTGACCGCGCAACGCCAGGACATCACCGATCCAGACATCGTGCGCCGCTTCTCCGCCGAGGTCGCCGACTGGGAGCGCCTGGATTACCTGTACCTGCTCACCTGCGCCGACATCGCCGGAACCAGCGCGAAACTGTGGAATTCGTGGAAGGACAAGCTGCTTTCCGATCTGTACATAAGCGCGCGCTATGCGTTGCGCGCGGGTTCCGAACAGGCGCCGCACGCGGACGAGCGCGCATCCGAATGCCGGCGCGCGGGGTTGGAGTTGTTGCGCGAAAGCGGGATGGACGCGACTGAAATCGAGCGTGTCTGGGCGGATTTTCCGGATGAAAGTTTCCTCCGGTTCACGCCCGCCCAGATCGCCTGGCAGACGCGCGGTATCGCGAACTCCTCTGCTGATGGTCCGCATGTGCTGGTCGAGGCGACCGGGCCGCGCGGCGGCACCGAGGTGTTCGTGCATGCCGCCGACCGCGACGGCCTGTTCGCAGCGATCACCGCCGTGTTCGACCGCCTGCGCCTGTCCGTGCTTGATGCGCGTGTCGTCACCTCACGCCGCGGCATGAGCCTGGACAGCTTCGTCGTGCTCGATGGCGAAGGCCGCGCCTTGCGTGACGACGCGCAGGCGATGCGATTGCGCAATGCACTGGTCGAGGCATTGGCGCAGACACCGTATCGCGCCGAAGCGACCGCGCGCTCGCCGAGCCGCGTGCAGCGCCTGTTTGCGATTGCGCCGCGCATCGAATTCGGCGCGCAGCCGGTGCGCGGCCATACCCAGATCGCCATCGTTTGCGCCGATCGCCCCGGCTTGCTCGCGACCATCGCGCGCGTTTTCCGCGCACACGGTATTCGCGTCCACGATGCGCGCATCGCCACGTTCGGCGAACGCGTCGAGGATTTTTTCTTGATCGGCGGCGAGCATGACGCAATACTCGGCGATGCCGCGCGCGAGTCCTTGCGCGCCGCGCTTGCGAATGCCCTGGACACTTCCATCGACAAGGTGCGGCATGC
>JAFEFD010000279.1 GCA_018240765.1 Pseudomonadota bacterium
GGCAAGCGGCCGAGCGTGGAATCGAGCAGCGGATCGACATGCGCGGCCATGAACGGCACGAACACGAACAATCCCCACATGCCGTAGATGATTGACGGAATCGCCGCGAGCAATTCGATGGCCGTGGCGACCGGCGTGCGCAGCCAGGCCGGCGCGATTTCGGTCAGGCACAAGGCAATCCCGAAGCTCAGCGGCACGGCGATGACGATGGCGATCAGGGAGGTGACCAGGGTGCCGTAGATCGGCGCCCAGGCACCGTAGCGGTCCTCGACGGGATTCCATTGCGTGCTGGTCAGAAAATGCCAGCCATCGCCGAACAGCACCTCGCGACCACCCCACAGCGTGGACAAGGCCGCACCGAGCAGCGCGGCCAGGACGAGCAAGGCACAGACCCGCAAAATACCCCGGAACAGCGCATCGTTGCGGGCATCGATGCGGCTGCGGTCGTTGCCAGGATCCGCTGCGTGGGTGGCGATCGACATGCTCAGTCCCGTGAAAAAGCCAGGCACGCCGCCCGAATGCGGCGTGCCTTCTTCATTTTACTTCACGCCAGTGCGATCAGTGCTTGAACTGCGTCTGCCAATACGCTTCGATCTGCTTGACCAGCGCTTCGGGCAGGGGGACATAGTCGAGTTCCTGTGCCTGCGCCTGGCCATGTTCCAGCGACCACTTGAAGAAGTCGAACACCACCTTGGAATTCGCGGCATTCTTCGGCTGCTTGTACATGATCACCCAGGTCGTCGCCGTAATCGGCCACGCATCGGCGCCCGGCGCGTTGGTCATGATCAGGTCGAAGTCCTTTGCATGCGCCCAATCCGCGGTTGCCGCGGCGGCCTGGAAAGCGGCGTTGCCCGGCTTGACCGTCTTGCCGGCGGCGTTCACCATCTGCGCATAGCCAATGTTGTTTTTCAGCGCATAGGCATATTCGACGTAGCCGATCGAGTTCTTGGTCTGTTTCACGTAGGCCGAAACGCCCTCGTTGCCCTTGCCGCCGATGCCGGCCGGCCATTCGACCGCGGTGCCCTCGCCGACCTTGGCCTTCCAGTCCGCGCTGACCTTGGAAAGATAATTGGTGAAGTTGAACGAAGTGCCCGAACCATCGGAACGGTGCACGACGGTGACCTTGGCATCCGGCAGTTTCAGGCCCGGGTTGAGCTTGGCGATCGCCGCGTCGTTCCAGTTCCCGATCTTGCCGAGGAAGATGCCAGCCAGGGTCTGGCCATCCAGCACCAGCTTGCCGGACTCCACGCCCTCGATGTTATAGGCTGGGACGATGCCGCCGATGACACTGGGGAACTGGCCGAGACCGAACTTAGCCAGTTCTTCGGCGTCCAGCGGCTTGTCGGAGGCGCCGAAGTCGACGGTGCCGGCCTTGATCTGGGCGATGCCGCCGCCCGAGCCGATGGACTGGTAATTGACGTGGTTGCCGGTCTTCTCGGCAAACGTGGCCGACCATTTCGACAACACCGGATACACGAAGCTGGAACCGGCGCCAGTGACATCGGCGGCCGTGGCGAAAGCGGAGAATCCCGCGGCGGCGACGCCGAGGACAAATGCGATCTTGCGAAACTGCGTCATGACAACTCCCATGTGTGAGTGAGCGCCGGCATTGTTGCGGCCGCGTGTTGCACACGGGTGATCGATCGATGACAGTTTGGTTACAACGGTCGCGTCAAAGGCTCAGGCGTTCTCGACGCCGGGATCGAGCAGGCGCGCCGCGTCGAAACGGCAGGTAAAGGTCGAGCCCTTGCCAGGTTCGCTGTCGATGACGAGGCGCGCGTGGTGCAGGTTGAGCACGTGCTTGACGATGGAAAGCCCCAGGCCCGTACCGCCGGTGGCGCGCGAGCGGCTGGACGAGACGCGATAAAAACGCTCGGTCAGGCGCGCCAGGTGTTCGGCGGGAATGCCATAGCCGGTGTCGGTCACCGAATACTCGGCGCCTTCGGGCGTGCGCTGCCAGCGAATTTTGATTTCGCCGCCCGATGGCGTGTAACGCACCGCATTGCTGACCAGATTCGAAAACGCGCTGTGCAAATCCTTGGCCGATCCGCGCAGATCGCACTGTGCATTGTCTTCGAACGTGATGCGATGCCGGCCCTGGCTGAGCGCCAGGGCTTCCTTGTGGATCGAGGACAACGTCGCCGCCATCGGCACGTGTTCTTCCGGCAGGTGCTGCTGCATCTCGAGTCGCGACAAGGTGAGCAGATCCTCGACGATCTGGCCCATGCGCCGCGATTGCACGCGCATCTCGCCCAGCACCGGCGCGAGCGCCGGGACTTCCTGCGGATCGAGCAATTCGAGATAGCCGTGGATCACGGTGAGCGGCGTGCGCAATTCGTGCGAAACATTGGCGACGAAATCGCGGCGTACCTGTTCCAGTCGCGCCAGCTCGCTGACATCGCGCACGCGCAGCACGCGCTGGTCGCGGCCAAATGCGATCCAGCGTGCATTTATCCGGATGCCCGCATCGATCGGCGCATCGATGTCCTCGGCGCGCGCTTCACCGCTGCGCAGCCATTCGCCAAGAGCGCCCTCGTGCAAGCGCTCGCTGAGCAAGACGCCGCGGTCGCGCGGCCAGGCCAGACCCAACAGACGCGTAGCCGCGCGATTGACCCAGCGCACGCGGCCATCGGCGTCGAGCAATACCAGCGCATCGGGAAACGCCGCCGCCGCATTGCGCAGGTCGCGTAACTGCGCAGCAAGCCGACGCGCGCGCGAAACCATCACGCCGCCGTTGCCGAAAACCGGTAACCCGCGCCGCGCACGGTCTGGATCAGGCCATCCAGCTTCCACGGTTGCAGGGTCTGGCGCAGGCGGCGGATGTGCACGTCGACCGTGCGTTCCTCGACGTAGACACTGCCGCCCCAGACATGATCGAGCAGTTGCGCACGCGAGTAGACACGCTCGGCATGGGTCATGAAGAAGTGCAGCAGGCGGTATTCGGTCGGTCCGATCGGGATCGTGTCCGCGCCAGCATGCACGCGATGCGCGGGGCCGTCGATCTTCAGGCCACCGAGTTCGATCACGCCCGAACCATCATCGCCGTGACTGCGCCGCAGCACGGCCTTGATGCGTGCGATGAGCTCGCGCGTGGAGAAAGGCTTCACCACGTAATCGTCCACCCCGGCTTCCAGACCCGCGACGCGATCCATTTCCTCGCCGCGCGCGGTGAGCATGATGATCGGCACATCGGCGGTGAGCGTTTCACGGCGCAGGCGTCGCGCCAGTTCCAGCCCGCTCATGCCCGGCAGCATCCAGTCGAGCAGGATCAGGTCCGGCACTGTTGCCGCGACAGCCAACTGCGCCTCGCGCGCATCCGCGGCCGCCATTGGCTCCATGTCCGCCTTGCGCAGCGCGAACGCGACCATCTCACGGATCGATCCCTCGTCTTCGACGATGAGAATACGTTTCTGCATGGTTACAGCCTATCGCAAAGTTTGCGGCGCGGCGATTACAGCCGGTTTTGGTTACGCTTGCGTGACAACCATCGCCGTGTTGCGCGAGCGTCGCTTGTCGCCCCCAGTGTCGTCCGCTATAGTCGCGCCCGTGAATGTCATTGGGGAGTAGCCATCCTCGTCCCCGAGGAATTCGCGTCAACACACTTGGCGGTTCATTGAACCCCATGGCGCGAATGGCAGGCGCAACCGCAACGGTTGCGCAGGCTCGGCGAGACCTTTGGCCTTCGGCGTGCTCACCCGGCCGGGCGAACCATGCCGTTGTGCCATCGGTAGTCGCTCGCCCGGCCCATGAGCTATCCCATGTTGCTTACTGCCTTCCTGTTCCTGTTTTCGGCCGGCTTGATTTATCTGGCCTGCGAATA
>JAFEFD010000027.1 GCA_018240765.1 Pseudomonadota bacterium
CCGGTCGAGCGCGTGATCCGCGTCGATGCGACCACGGTCAAGCAGGTATCGGACGAAGTGCGCATGTTGACCAAGGACGAGAACATCGTGCTGATCGATTTCAACGTGCAGTACCAGGTCACCGACGCGAAGAAATACCTGTTCGACGCGAACCAGCCGGACGAAACCCTCAAGCAGGCTGCGGAAAGCGCAGTGCGCCAGGTGATCGGCCGTAGCGCGATGGACACCATTCTTTCCGGGCATGGCTCGGAGCTCGTTGGCGAAACGAAGAAGCTGTTGCAGTCCACGCTGGACAGTTACGGATTGGGCTTGCTCGTGACCGAAATCAATTTCCAGAAGATCCTGCCGCCGCCGGAAGTCAAGGAAGCCTTCGACGACGCCAACAACGCCGGCAACAACCAGCAGCAGTTCGTCAATGAAGCGCAAGGCTATGCAGCCAAGGTCGTGCCGCTGGCGCGCGGTGAAGCGGCGCGCATCCGCGCCGCAGCGGAAGGCTACAAGGCCGCGCAGATCGCCGCCGCGACCGGCGATGCGCAGCGCTTCTCGCTGATCGATGCGCAGTACAAGGCCGCACCCGAGGTCACGCGCAAGCGCCTGTACCTGGAGACCATGCAGGACGTGATGGCCGCCAATCCCAAGGTCATCGATACCGGCACCGGCAAGAACATGATCTACCTGCCGCTGGATAAACTTGCTTCCGATCTCGACCCGGCAACGGCGGCCGCCGCTGCATCCAGCGCGAACGACGCCAAGAAAGCGGGCAAGGAGAACAGCCAATGAAACTGCTGACTCCCATCCTCGCCCTGTTGCTCGTCGGGCTGATCGCCAACAGCGCGTTCGTCGTGCCCGAGGGCCAGAGTGCGCTGGTCCTGCAATTCGGCCGTATCGTCGGCAGCGGCAGCGCCGCCGACGAATATGCGCCCGGCCTGCATTACAAGCTGCCGTTGATCCAGCAGGTGGTGCGTTACGACCGCCGTATCCTCAACCTGGAAGCGCAGCCGGAGCGTTATTTCACGACCGAGAAGAAGGCGGTCAATGTCGACTTCTACGTCAAGTGGCGGATTGCCGATCCTGCGGCGTATTACCGTTCGTTCGGTGCGGATCCGAACCAGACCCTCGCCAACCAGCGCCTCGCTCCGATCATCAAGGATGCGCTGCGCTTCGAGTTCACCGCGCGCACGCTCAACGACCTGATCGCCAGCGCACGCTCTGACATCACCGAACACGTGCGCGAGCAGGCCAACCAGGCCACCCAGGACAAGCTCGGCATCCACGTCGTCGACGTGCGCATCAAGCGCATCGAATTCCCGGACGAGGTGCTTGCTTCGGTCTACAAGCGCATGAGCGCCGAGCGCAACCGGCTCGCCAACGAGCAGCGCTCCAACGGCCAGGAGGAAGCAGCCAAGATCGAGGCCGACGCCGACCGCCAGGTGCAGGTGATCAAGGCCGAAGCCGAGCGCGATGCGCAGGAAGCGCGCGGCGAAGGCGATGCCAAGGCCGCGGAAATCTACGCCGCCGCGTACGGCAAGGATGCGGATTTCTACGCTTTCTACCGCAGCCTGCAGGCCTATCGGAATGCGTTCAAGAGCGGCAGCGTGATCATGGTTGATCCGAAATCCGA
>JAFEFD010000280.1 GCA_018240765.1 Pseudomonadota bacterium
ATGTACTCGGGAACCGGCGTATGCGCCGGGCACGCCCACTGGCAATCGACGACCTTGTGGAAGTAGTCGGGTTTGCGAATATCGGTCGGCTTCACGGACTGCTCCACGACAACGCTGTCGCCCCGAGTCTACCCGCGCGAAAGCAGTCTGAGAAGCCGCTTTTTTGCGGGATCAGCGACGCATGGCAATGCACTCGATCTCGACGCGCGCATTCATCGCCAGCCCGTTGCAACCGAACGCGCTGCGCACCGGCGGATTCTTCGGGAAGAATTTCTTGTACTCGGTGTTCATCGCCGGCCATTCGGCCATGTCAGCCAACATCACCGTGACCTTGACCACGCGCTCCATTGACGAGTTGTAGCGCGCGAGCACGCGGCTGATGTTTGCCAGCGCGTGTCGGGTCTCTTCGGCGATGCCGCCGCCGACAAGTTTTCCATTCGTGTCGGTGCCGATCTGTCCGGACAGGAACAGCATCTGGCCGACTTCCACGGCCTCGGAAAACGGCATTCCCGGAACCGCGGTAAACGGATGGAAAACGGGCTCGGCGTTCGTTGCGTTGTGCATGACCTTCCTCCTCTGGATGGGCTGTCGCATTGCAACACAAAATCCGCCACAATGCGCCGCCGCCGGGTATTTGCCGGCCCCCCGGGAATGCCGATGCTGTACCAATTGCACGAATTCAACCGCAACCTGTTCAATCCGCTGCTGGCCTGGTCGCAGACCAGCGCGAAGATGCTATCCACTCCCGAGAGCTGGCTGTCGCAACTGCCCTTCGCGCAACGCGCCGCCGCCAATTGCGAACTGGTCTACCGGCTCGGCAAGGATTACGAAAAACCGATCTTCGGAATCCAGACTGTCAACGCTCACGGCCAGGATGTCGCCATCCTCGAACGCGTCGCGTTGGCCAAACCCTTCTGCAACCTGCTGCGCTTCAAGCGCTTCAGCGACGACGTGCCGACACTCGCCGCGCTGAAGAACGACCCGACCGTGCTCGTGGTCGCGCCGCTCTCCGGCCACCACTCCACGTTGCTGCGCGACACCGTGCGCACCCTGCTGCCCGAGCACAAGGTCTTCCTGACCGACTGGATCGACGCGCGCATGGTGCCGGCAGCAGCCGGACCGTTTCATCTGGACGACTACGTTGCCTACATGCGCGAGTTCATCGCGCACATCGGCGCGAAAAACCTGCACATCATTTCCGTGTGCCAACCGACCGTGCCGGTGCTCGGCGCACTCGCTTTGATGGCAGCCAATGGCGAGCCACTGCCGCGATCGATGACGCTGATGGGCGGCCCGATCGATACGCGTGTGAGTCCGACCAGCGTGGACGATCTGGCCACGCACAAGTCGATATCGTGGTTCGAAAACACCCTGGTGCAGGAAGTGCCGGAAAACTATCCCGGCCGGGGCCGCCGCGTGTATCCGGGATTTTTGCAACACGCGGGATTTCTCGCCATGAATCCGGGCCGGCATTTCATGTCGCACTGGGATTTCTACGAAAACCTGTGCCGTGGCGATATGGAAGACGCCGAAGCGCACCGGCGCTTCTACGACGAGTACAACGCCGTGCTCGACATGCCAGCCGAGTACTACCTCGACACGATCAAGACCGTGTTCCAGGACCACGCGCTGCC
>JAFEFD010000281.1 GCA_018240765.1 Pseudomonadota bacterium
CCGACCGCAGGCGGCTGCGGCCGCATCAGCACCTTTGATGTCGCTCCGCGCAGTCAGCATCTGTATCGGGCCAGGATCCTGTTGCTCGATGGTTCCACTCCCGGACCGACCGGCACGCCATCGTTTCGCGTCACAGCCGGCACGCACAAGCTGCTCGTTGCCGAAGACATACCGACGCGGGAAATGGGTGTTGGCCCGATCGCCAGCTTGCGCAGCCGTCGCGACACCAGCAAGACGCTGACCGTGACCATCAAGGCCAATATGACCGCCTTGCTGGCTGCCCGGCTCAATGCCGAAAAGGCGGCCGATTTCGCCGATGGCGGCTATTGGGATCCGGTCGTGTGGCGCGAGATTCCGGAAAATTGCCGGTAATCGGGGAACTTGGCGGCCCCGTTGCAGTCGAAATCCGCATACTCCCACGGGCAGCGGCCACACGGATGTGGCCACATTATTCATCACTGCTTCGGCTATCCTTCCGCGCTGGTGGCACAGTGGCGGTGATCCGATCAAGACTTCTCTGCTCTTGCTGTTTGCGCTCGTTCCGGCGTGGGTTTGCGCGCAACCGATAGCGCCTGACACGTATCTTGCGCGTCTGCAGCAAGGGGTCGACAGCGGCCTGTATCGCGAACTCGCGGTGGGCTGGATCGACGGCACCCAGACCGGTCCCGACCAGCAGCAGACCTGGTATTTCGGCGGCGCGCAGAAGCCGGACGCACAATCGACTTTCGAAATCGGCGCGATCAGCGAGATCTTCACCGGTCTGCTGCTTGCCCAGGCCGCGATCGAAGGCAAAGTCCGCATGGACACGACCTTGCGCAACCTGCTGCCCAGGGATTTTCCGTTCGCCGATCCGTCTGTCGGTGCAATCAACGTGCGCCAACTCGCCACACGTCGCTCGGGTCTGCCTTCCGCTCCGCCGAATCTGTTTCCCACAGACGCTGACGATACCTATGCCGGATTCGACCAGTCCGCGCTGCTGACTTTTCTGGCCAACTTCAAGCTCGCGCCGAATTTGGCGACGGGCTATTCCGTGCTCGACGCCGGACTGCTCGGTGACATGCTTGGCCGTGCATACGGGCAACGTTTCGCCGTCGTGCTGGTGTCGCGAATCCTCGATCCGCTCGGCATGTCGAGCACCGGCGTGGGAGATGGTGCAGGTCTGCTGCAAGGCCATGGTCATGGCCAGCCGGTTCCGCATTGGCATTTCGGCGCGCTGGCCGGGGCGGCGGGCCTGCGTTCGACGCTTCCCGACCTGCTGCGCTTCGTGCAGGAGAA
>JAFEFD010000282.1 GCA_018240765.1 Pseudomonadota bacterium
CGTCCTGCGCTGTCGCAACGGCGATTTGCGTGTGGCGACGGCATGGGTGTTCTCTGCCGTCGTTGTGCTGGCGACGGTCGCGATATTCATTTTGCTGCCGCATGCTGCGCCGGTGGCCTTGCATTGGGGCTGGCTGCAAACGGGTGAGGCAGTGCTTGCGATGCTGTTGCTCGCGCCGGCAGCTTGCCTGCTCGCGCGCATCGTGCGCGGACGCGGCGAGCCATGCGACATCGTGTTCGTGTGCGTTGCGATCTGGGGTGCGATGCAACTGGGCGCGATCATGCTCGCGCGCCCGGAATTTCGCCTGTGGTACCCGATCTCGCGCTATATCGACGTGCTGGCCTGCATGGCATTCGCAAGCCTGGCTTGCCTTTGCCGTCTGGCTCTCGCCGACGGGCGGACGTGGCCGTGCCTTGCGAATTCGGCGCTTGCGTTCGGCATCATCGCGGCGTTGGCATGCAGCCCGATCGCGTGGCACTGGATGACGCGGCGCGCCGGCCATGAAGCCGAAGCGGCGCTGCGCATCGAGCGCCACATCCGCCACGGTGATCGCGCCGCATTCGCGCAGGTAGGGCAAGAAATATTGCCGTATCCCGATCGCAACCGGCTCATGGCGCTGCTCGATGCGCCGGATGTGCGCCACATCCTCGGCGATCGCCTCGGCACGCGACCCAGGCCTTCGGCCCTTGTCGCCGCCACGCGGCGCATCAATACGAGGCTTTCACGCAATGCCGACTGGCTGCTTGCGCTTGCCATCGGCAGCGGGCTGCTGATCCTGATGCCGTTGTGGCGGCGCGAAGGTACGCTCAAAGCGCCGACCTGACTCCGGCGACCGGCTTTACGCCGTATTGCGGCCAGCGCGCGAGGATGGCCTTGCGGATTCCCGCCGCGTCGATTCCGGCTTCGTCGAGAAGCTGCTCGCGACTGGCGTGTTCGAGAAACGCATCCGGGAGGCCGAGTTGCAACAGCGGTGTTTGCAGATTCCTGGCGGCGAGGAATTCGGCTACTGCGCTGCCGGCGCCGCCGGCGATGGCGTTGTCCTCGACGCTGACGAGGGCCGTGTGCGTGCGCGCGAGTTCCAGAACCAGCGCTTCGTCAAGCGGTTTGACGAAACGCATGTTGGCGACGGTCGCACCGAGTTCGCTGCCGATTTCCAGCGCGGCGGCGAGCGGACTGCCGAAGGCGAGGATTGCCATTCCGGCCCCGCGCCGACGGATTTCGCCCTTGCCGATGGGCAAGGCTTTCAACTCGGATTCGATCTTCGCACCCATGCCGGCGCCGCGCGGATAGCGCACGGCGGCAGGACCTTCGTGTAGAAATGCCGTGGTCAGCAGTTGCCGGCATTCGTTCTCGTCGGATGGTGCCGCGACGACCATGTTCGGAATGCAGCGCAGGTAGGTCAGGTCGAAACTGCCCGCATGCGTGGGTCCGTCCGGCCCGACCACGCCGGCGCGGTCGATGGCGAAGGTGACGTCGAGGTTCTGCAGGGCGACGTCGTGGATGAGCTGGTCGTAGCCGCGCTGCAGGAAAGTGGAGTAAATCGCGACCACTGGCTTGGCGCCTTCGCAGGCCATGCCGGCGGCAAGCGTGACCGCGTGCTGCTCGGCGATGCCAACGTCGAAATAGCGTTGAGGATATTCCTTGGCGAAGCGCACCAGGCCGGAGCCTTCGCGCATCGCGGGGGTGATCGCGTACAGCCGCGGATCGGCCGCGGCCATGTCGCACAGCCAGTCGCCGAAGATGTCGGTATAACTTTTCTTTCCAGCGGATTTTTTCGCGACGCCCTTGTCAGGATCGAACGGCCCGACCGCGTGGTATTCGATCTGCGCTGCTTCCGCCGGCGCATAACCCTTGCCCTTGGTCGTGACGATGTGCAGCAGTTGCGGGCCTTTCAAATCCTTCAGGGTCTTCAACGCCTGCAGCAATTGCGGCAGGTCGTGGCCGTCGATGGGCCCGAAATAATGGAAATTGAATTCCTCGAACAAGGTGCTGGGCACGAACATGCCCTTGAGGTGTTCTTCCCAGCGTTTGAGGAAACGCCACAGCAGGCCGTCGCGGCGCAGGCGGCGCTTGGTGCTTTCGCGCAGTGCGTTCAGGCGCCGGCTCACCATCAGGCGCGCGAGCATCTTCGGCAGCGCGCCGACGTTTTCGCTGATCGACATCTGGTTGTCGTTGAGGATCACCAGCATGTCCGGATCGACGTCGCCGCCGTGGTGCAGCGCCTCGTAGGCCATGCCTCCGGTCAGGCCGCCGTCGCCGATGACGGCGACGATCTTTCTCGCGTCGCCTTTGCGTTGTGCGGCGATGGCCATGCCGAGTGCGGCCGAAATCGACGTCGACGAATGGCCCACGCCAAAGGCGTCGTACGGGCTTTCATCGCGACGCGGGAATGGCGCCAGTCCGTCCTTGTGCTTGATCGTGTGGATGCGATCGCGGCGGCCGGTAAGGATCTTGTGTGGATAACACTGGTGGCCGACGTCCCAGACCAGGCGGTCGTTCGGCGTGTCGAAAAGATAGTGCAAGGCGACGGTCAACTCGACCACGCCCAGGCCCGCGCCGAAATGGCCGCCGCTGCCGGCGACCCGTTCGATCAGGTACTCGCGCAATTCGCGCGCGACCGCGGGCAGTTCGCTTGCGGCGAGCTTGCGCAGGTCGGCGGGCGAGTCGATGTGGGAGAGGCGCGGGTAGCGCGTAGAGTCGATCATGGCGGGTTCTGAAGGTGGCCTGCTATTTTCGGCCACGCGGGCAGTCTGGGCAAGGATTGCGGCGCCGGCGTGGCGGCGCGCTGGCGTTTCAGAGCCTGGATTGCGGCTTGTTCCGGCGCAGGGTCTTGCGGATCGTCTGGCGGATGCGGATATGCCGGTCCGCGTCGCGCGTCTCCTTCAGCCGCCGCGAATGCGCGGTGACCAGGTCGCCGCGCGTGAGCACGCC
>JAFEFD010000283.1 GCA_018240765.1 Pseudomonadota bacterium
ATCGAGAAGACGCTGCCCAACGTCGTGACGCGCGGCGCCGGCGACCTGGGGCTGACCATGGGCTCGCTGGGCTTCTTCCCGGCGATGGACGTGGTGCGCCAAGCGCTGCCGATGGTGCTGTCGCTGCTCAAGATGGCGCTGGTGATCTGCATCCCGCTGGTGCTGGTCTTCGGCACCTACGAGCTGAAGGCGCTGGTCGCCGTGAGCTGCGTGCAGTTCGCGCTGTTCTTCGTGGACTTCTGGTTCCAGCTCGCGCGCTGGCTCGACAGCACGATCCTCGACGCGCTCTACGGCTGGGGGTTCGGCGCGAACCGGCCGCACAGCAACTTCGATCCGCTGATCGGCCTGAACAACGCCTTCGGCGACATGCTGCTGAACTTCGTCATGGCGACGATGTTCATCGTGCTGCCTACCTTCTGGGTGGCTGCGCTGGGCTGGGTGGGCGTGCGCGCGGGAACGGCAATTCAAGGGCTGGCGGCAGGAACCAGGGACGCCCAAGCCGCTGGCGGCAGGGGTGCGGGTGTCGCTATGAAAGCAGCGAAGTAACGCCTCTAGGCTTGCTCGTCTTCTGGATCGTGGGGGTCGATCCGGTAGTCATCATGGGTGTAGAGGCCGTACCCGGCAGGGCCGTATCGCCATTCCGGCTTGTGTTCCTCGTCGTAGCTCCCATCGTCGTTGCGGACTACCCAGGCGCCGACCAGCGCGAACGCAAGCAACAGCGCCAGCCAGAACGCGGTGTAGAGCAGGACACCGATCGCAGCGAGCTTGACGGCCAGCAGCGCGGCCTTGGCAATGCCAGGCGCCCATCCCCGCGCGAGCAGCCAGCCCTGCGCCCGCCGATCCAGACGCGCGCAGCTTCGCCACGCCCGGCCCAGTGTCCGGCCGAGGCGTTCTGCGAAGGTGGTCTGTGCGGCGGTCTTCATGGTGGCTACCTCATGTTCATCCTGTCGTGTGGCTGTGATCCCTGTCCATATCGCGATTGAATCCTGTGCAGTTCTTCAACCGCGGCCTAGCCTTTGTCCGTTGCTCGCCAGTCGGCCTTGCTTGCGGCCACCAGCGCCGCCCAATCGTCCGGCGGGTTGCCGCGGCCCAACATCTTCTCGAACACCGCATAGGGGTCGGACTTGCTGCCCGCCGACCTCAAGGTCTGCTCGTCGTTGACCCAGGCGAACACGATCGCCTTGGCCTTGGAGTCGTAGCGGAAGAACAGTCGGAACCGCCGACCGATCTTCGCGCGCCGCCAGTGCCGGTAGGCCGGCCCCAAGGTGTTGCCCTGGCGGAATTCGTCGCGCGCGGGATCGCTCGGCACGGCATCCATGATCAACTGGCTCAACGCCCGGAACAGCTTGACGTTGGCGTTGCTCTC
>JAFEFD010000284.1 GCA_018240765.1 Pseudomonadota bacterium
CCGCGCGGGGTCATCGGCTAAGCTTTAGCGGTCATGGCGAAGCCTTCTTCCAAAGCGGCAAACGCGCGCCTAGCGGTGTATCCGGGCACGTTCGATCCGATCACCAACGGCCATGCCGATCTGGTCGCCCGCGCCGCGCCATTGTTCGATACATTGATCGTTGGCATCGCCGAGAGTCCGAGCAAGAACCCCGGGTTTCCGCTGGATGAGCGCATCGAACTGGCGCGCGTCGCACTGGCTGGCGTCCGCAATGTCCAGGTGCGTGGTTTTGCCTCGTTGCTCGCCGATTTCGTGCGCGAGACCGGTGCCGGCGTGATCCTGCGTGGCCTGCGCGCGGTGTCAGACTTCGAATACGAATTCCAGCTCGCCAGCATGAACCGGCACCTGATTCCCGACGCCGAAACCCTGTTCCTGACGCCGGCCGAGCAGTACAGTTTCATTTCCTCGTCACTGGTGCGCGAAATCGGGCGCCTGGGCGGGGATGTTTCCAATTTCGTCCATCCGGCGGTGCAAAAGGCGTTGCGCATGCGCTGGAAAGATTCGTCGAAAAAACCAAAGGTGAAATCATGAACAAGATTTTTCGCACAGTGATGCTGGTGCTCTTTACCGCGGTGCTGCTCGCCGCCTGTGGCCAGAGCGATGAGGAAAAACAGGCGGCGGCGGAGGCAGCGGCCAAGGCTGCCGCGAACGCACCGGTGCCATTGCCGGCAGCGGGCGCCGATGATGCGGCGTGGCAGAAGTACCTGGTCTCGGTCGTGACCCGCAACATGCAGGGCGTCAAGACCAACCATCCGTTCATGTACTACGTACCGGCCGGCGACAGCATGGCTGCCGAGGACGCGCGCAAGAGCCAGCTCGACAACGTCGGCGCCACGGTCGCGCGCGGCGTGCTGCCCGGCAACATGCTCGCCTTCGGCGGCCCGGATTCCAAGGCCACCGCCGACCTGATCGTGGAAGCGTTCGCGAACGCGAACGACGGCTCGTTCAAGAACGTGGTCGTTCTGTTCGCCGGCGCCGCCGCCGATCAGCAGCGCGTGCAGGATGCGATCGCGAAGTCGGGCGCGGAGCTTCGCTTCGTCGAAATGAAGTAGCGCGCGTCCGGAGATTGC
>JAFEFD010000285.1 GCA_018240765.1 Pseudomonadota bacterium
GGCGGCACGCCAAATGGCGGTCCGGTTTACTGGCGCTTCAAGTCCAGCGCGTTGAGCCAGCTTGCGTTCGATGCAAACGGGAAATTCACTTCGGCAGCGCAGGCAGCGCTGTACACGGCCAGCAACTGGGAAGCGGTTTCCGTACCCGTCAGCCAGTACCAGAACTTCGCCAACTGGTATGCCTATTACCGCTATCGCAACGTGATGGCGCGCTCGGCCATGGCGCGCGTGTTCGGCGTGATCGGTGGTACGAGTGCTGCCAACGTGCGGGTGACCTGGCAGAACCTGGGCAACAACAGCAATTTCAATTCGCCCAACCCGCAGTTGCCGCTCACGTCCATCATCACCAATCTGGACGATAACAGCACATTTGCCCAAAGCGGTGGTGGCAGCGGTACCGTCGGCTACCGACACGCCTTCTTCAACTGGATTTTCAACGTCGCGGCCTCCAATGGCACTCCAAGCCGTCAGGCATTGAAGCGCGTTGGCACTTTCATAACATCCAATACAAGCACCAACCTGAGCAACCCGTTCTGGCAGCCCGACGCGAGTCTTTCGGCAGGCGGTCAGGAGCTTGCGTGCCGGCAGAACTTCCACATGCTGATGACGGACGGCTTGTACAACGGCGGTACGGTTACGGTCACGGGTGCCGATAGTTCGAGCAATGCAACCTTGCCCACAGGATTCCTGTCGGCGGCCGATCCGTCGGTGTATACGGCAGCTGCCAGCAATAGCAATGCGCCGACCACGGTATTCGGTCACAGCAACTGGAGCGGCGACGGCGACGGCAGTTCGACGTATTCAGACATGTCGTTCTATTACTGGGTCACGAACCTGCGCCCGGACATGCTCGCTAAGTACCCCAAGGATCTCGTGCCGCCGTATTTCCCGGATCAGACCACGGGTGTGACAGCCGCTACCGCGACGGTGGATCCTGCCGACCCAGGTGCCACGCCGGAAGTGTTCTGGAATCCCGCGAATGATCCGGCCACGTGGCCGCACCTGGTGCAGTTTGCCGTGACCTTGGGCGCGTTCGGCAATCTCACTTATTCCAACGACATGGATTGCAACAAGAATACCAATGGACTTGGCGTGGGCAAGAACGACCAATGTTTCCTGCGTACCGGCAAGACCAATTCAAGCGGTTCCGTTGGTTGGCCGCAGCCCAATGGCGCTGGCAATAGTGGCAATGGTATTGCCGCAAACATCGACGATCTGTGGCATGCGGCGCTGAACAGCCGAGGCTCCTTCTTCGTTGCGACCGATCCGAGCAGCCTTGTGCAACATCTGGCCGACATCATCAGCAGCGTGTTGGCGCGTGCGCAGTCCTCGACGGCCACCTCGGTGAGCAACGCCATTCAGGGCGCCAATACCAAGGGTTATTCCGCGGGTTACGACAGCGGCAGCTGGAACGGTTATATCTACAAACTCACCCTGGACCCCAGCACCGCGGTTTCGACCGCAGCCGAATGGGATGCGGGATGCATCATGACGGGCGGTACCTTTGAACCGATTGCACCGACGCCCACCTTGCCCCCGCGCGGACAATGCAAGGTTTCCACGCCGCCACCGACACCGCCTGCACGCATCATTTTCACGGCAATGAAAAGTGGCAGTTCGCTGGTCGGCGTGCCGTTCGAGTGGTCAAGCCTTGGTACGACCGAACAGGGCTATTTGA
>JAFEFD010000286.1 GCA_018240765.1 Pseudomonadota bacterium
CCGGCCAGGACATCCACGCCGGATGTCTGCTGCTTGGCGACGTAGAGCACCGCGATGATGCCGCACACGTAAGCGCCATAGAACGCGAAGTGGCCGTGTGAGACCGTCCATTGCGTGCCGTGCGAAAACAGGTTGATCTGCGGCAGCGTCATCATGAAGCCCCAGATGCCGGCGCCGATGAAGTTGCCGAACGCCTCGGCGGTGATCCAGAAAAAGGCCGGCTGGTTGCTGGTCTTCATGCGATGCGTGCCGGCGTCGTAGATCGCATGGACCACCATGCCGAGCAGCGGCAACGGTTCCAGCGCAGAGAAGAATCCGCCGATGCCGAGCCAGTACTGCGGCGTGCCGATCCAGAAATAATGGTGCCCCAGTCCCAGGATGCCCGCGCCAAGCACCAGCATCACCTCGATGTAGAGCCAGGTTTCGACGATGCGGCGCGAGGTGCCCATCACGTCCATCAACACCAGCGCCATCACGCAACCAATCAGCACTTCCCAGGTACTCTCCACCCACATGTGCACCAGCCACCACCACCAGTACAGGTCCACGGACATGTTGGTGACGGCCGGAAACGCGTCCAGGTACACGGCCAGCAGCGGGATCAGGTCCAGCACCAGCACCCACATAATGCCCGTCATCTTGCGCGCCTTGATGCAGGTCGCGATGACGTTGTAGGCGAATACCGCCATCACCACGACAATGCCGATCGCCGCCCAGCGCGGCGCCTCCACGTACTTGCGCCCCTGATTGATGAACCACATCGAGAATTCGTTGGCGCTGCCGTACTGCACGAACAGGAATACCACGGCAACGATCGCCACCGCCACGCAGAAAATCCAGAACATCAGCTCGGCGAGCCACATGCCCTCGACCTCGATGCCGAGTTCCTTCGGCAGGTACCAGTACACCGCGCCGAGGAACCCCATCAACAGCCAGATCACGAGCGTGTCGATGTGCAGGATCTTCGACATGTTGAAGTTGAAGACGTTGAACAGCATCGACGGGTACAGGTAGTACAGCGCCGACAGCAGGCCGAACACGATCATCACGCCGAACAAGGCAATGGCGGCGGTGTAATAGCGCAGCGATAGTTTCTGGGAACGGTACACGGCCGGGCTCCTACGGTTGTTTGCCGGACTGGCCGAAATTGGCCGGGAAGCCGTTGGTGTCGATGGCGGACAGCCACTTCAGGTAGGCCACCGTGGCGCGCGCTTCGTCTTCGGAAAGATTCAGATTCGGCATCGCCCGAGACCAGGTCGGATACTTGTCCGGGTGCATCAGGAACTCGACCATGGCGTCTTCACGCGTAGTCTTGCCGGTCATCGGCATCCATATCTGCGACCAGGCCGGATCGAGCCACGACTTGGTCAAATCGGGTCCGTAATAGGCGCCGTTGCC
>JAFEFD010000287.1 GCA_018240765.1 Pseudomonadota bacterium
CATCCGCGGCGGCGTTGCGCAAGCCGCCGCCGGCGAGACAGGCCAGCAGGAGTCCGGTGAAAACCGCAGGGCGTAGTGGTCGCATGCCTACTCCAGATTGATGCAGACGTTTTTTGGTTCGGTGAAGAAGCGCAACGCGTCGAGGCCGCCTTCGCGGCCAATGCCGGACTGCTTGACACCGCCGAACGGGGTGCGCAAATCGCGCTTGAGCCAGCAGTTGACCCAGACGATGCCGGATTCCAGCCGCGCCGCCACGCGGTGCGCGCGCGCAAGGTGCGTCGTCCATACGGACGCGGCGAGGCCGTAGTTCGTCGCATTGGCCAGCGCTACGACTTCATCCTCGTTGCCGAACGGAATCAGGGTCACGACTGGCCCGAAGATTTCTTCCTGATTCGTGCGGCACGCGGGCCCGAGGCCTTCGATCACGGTCGGCGCGACGAACCAGCCGCCGGCGCAGCGTCCTTGCACTCGGACCGCGTCGCCGCCACACAGGATCGTGCCGCCTTCCTCGCGCGCCAAGGCGATGTGGCCCATGACCTTGTCGAAATGCGCTTGTGACACCAGCGCGCCGAGGTCGCTGGCCGGATCCCGCGGATCGCCCACGCGAAGCGCGCGG
Organism: Pseudomonadota bacterium; assembly: GCA_018240765.1. Classification (GTDB taxonomy): domain Bacteria; phylum Pseudomonadota; class Gammaproteobacteria; order Xanthomonadales; family Rhodanobacteraceae; genus Rudaea. The sequence goes on from JAFEFD010000287.1 coordinate 617, forward strand.
ACTTTTTCCACGAATGCGGCTTTGAATTTCGCGTAGATCGATCGCTCGACGAGGATGCGCGAGCCGCACAGGCAGATCTGGCCCTGGTTGGAAAACGCCGACCGCACCAACGTGGCCCAGTTCGCTTCGTTCGCTTCCCAATCGGCGAAGACGAGAGTGGGATTCTTGCCACCCATTTCGAGCGAGGCTTTCACGAAGCGCGGCGCGACGGCCGCGGCGATGGCCGCGCCGGTGCGCGTGGATCCGGTGAACGAAATCGCCTTGATGCCGGGATGCGCGACCAACCTCTGGCCGGTTGCTGCACCGCTGCCGTGGACGATGTTGAGCACGCCCGGCGGCAATCCGGCGTCGATGCAGACTTGCGCAAACATCCATGCCGTCAGCGGCGTGATTTCCGACGGTTTCGCGACGACGGTATTGCCTGCGGCGAGCGCGGGCGCGATCTTCCAGGTGAACAGGTACAGCGGCAGGTTCCACGGCGAGATGCAGGCGACCGCGCCAAGCGGCTGGCGCAGCGTGTAGTTGATCGCTCCGTCCATCGCGTGCGCTTCGGACGCGAATTGAGTGACCGCCGTTGCGAAGAAACGCAGGTTGGACACTGCGCGCGGGATGTCGAGGCTACGCGCAAGCGCGACAGGCTTGCCGCTGTCGCGCGATTCGGCGTGTGCAAATTCCTCCAGTCGTGCTTCGAGCAGCTCGGCGATCCGGTTCAGGAACCGTGCGCGCTGCGCGACCGGGGTCGCCGACCAGTGTGGGAACGCCCGCGTCGCGGCGGCGACGGCAGTATCGATGTCGGCGCCATCCGAATCCGGGCAATCGGCATAGTGCGCGCCGGTCGCCGGTTCGAACACGTCCAGCCAATGGTCGTGCTGCGGCGGAGTCAGCCTGCCGTCGATGTAGTTGGCGAGTTTGAGGCGTTCGGACATGCCGTCACTGTAGCGCCAGCGGCGGCTGTGCGAAACAGGGCGAAGGTCACGCAAAC
>JAFEFD010000288.1 GCA_018240765.1 Pseudomonadota bacterium
CACGTTCGCCGGCGAAATCAGCGTCAACGGCGCACTGCTCGGTCGCGACGCGAGCTTGATCGAACCGTTGTCGCGCGGCTGGAACGTGCCGCGTTATTGGCGCCTGCCGCCGCCGCTGCTGCGCGCCGGCGAGAACACGCTGCTCGTGCGCGTATCGGGCTTGTCGCAATACCAGCCGGGCCTCGGCCCGGTGCAGGTCGGACCTGCTGCGCCGCTGCACCTGGTTTACGAAACCGCATGGTGGCTGCGCCAACGCCTGGCCTTCGTCAGTCTGGGCATCGGCGTCACGTTGGGGCTTTTTTTTCTCGTGCTGTGGCTCATGCGCCGCCGTGAAGTCGCCTACGGCTGGTACGGCGCGCAGCAACTGGTCTGGCTGCCGATCGCCTGGAACGTGGTGGCGACGAGTCCGTGGCCGTTCGCGACCACCGATCCGTACCAGAACGTCACCGAAGTGGCGGTGCCGCTGTTCGCCGGTTGCTGGACGATGTTCGTGCTGCGCTTCTGCGAGCGTCGCTGGCCGCGACGCGAGATTGCGATGTGGATCGCAATTGCAATTGCATCGGCGTGCATCGTGTTCGCGCCACATTCCGCCAAGGCCTCGGTGCGCGACGCGGCGAATGCGCTGTCGCTGCTCATCACCAGCAGCGCCGACCTGCTGTTCCTGTGGTTCGCCTGGCACGGCGGGCGCACCGATCAGCGCGTGCTGTCGTTGTGCGCAGCCGCCGCGTTCGGGGCTGGCGTGCACGATGTGCTCTCGGTTGCCGGCATGATCCGGGGTACCACGAATTACGCTTCGATGACCGTGCAGCTCACCGTGGTCGGCGTAGCGCTGGTGCTGGCCTGGAACTTCGCGCGCAGCCTGCGCCGCATCGAGGGCTTCAACGTCGAACTGCAACACAGTGTCGAAGATGCGCGCAGCGAGCTCGCCGGCAGCCTGCTGCGCCAGCACGAGCTGGAATTGGTGCAGGCGCGCCTGGGCGAACGCCTGAATCTGGCGCACGACCTGCACGACGGCCTCGGCGGCATGCTGATCGGCAACATCGCCGCGCTGGAACAGGCGCCGGAAACGGTTTCGTCGCGCAAGATGCTCGACACGCTGCGCGAACTGCGCGACGACCTGCGCCTGATCATCGACACCGCCTCGGCGCAGCACTATGGCGAGCACGCGCTCACCGATCTGCTAGCGCCGCTGCGCCATCGCATGACGCGGCTGTTCGAGGCGCACGACATCGACGTGCGCTGGCGCGCGGAGAATCTGGAAAACATCTACCTGTCCACGACGCAGAATCTGGATCTGCTGCGCATCGTGCAGGAGGCGCTGACCAATGTGCTCAAGCACTCCGGCGCCAAACGCGTCGAGGTCGATTTGCTCCGCGGCGACGCCATGCTCACGGTCGAGGTGCGCGACAACGGCAAGGGCGTGCAGTCGCCGGCCGCTGGCGAAGGCACCGGCATGCGCAGCATGCAGGCGCGCGCGCGTCGACTCGGCGCGACGTTTTCCATCGGATCGC
>JAFEFD010000289.1 GCA_018240765.1 Pseudomonadota bacterium
CTCGGCCAAATATTCGTTCTGATGCATCGACGGGAGGCATGACCATGATTCGATTCCAACATTGCAAGCTCGCGGCCCTGGTGGCCTGCGCGGTCTTTGCCGTCGGTGCGCAAGCCAAGGCGCCGGCGGACGAGGTGGCCAAGCTCGGCTTGACCGGCACGCCGCTCACGCCGGTCGGCGCCGAACGCGCCGGCAGCAAGGATGGCGTGATTCCGGAATGGACCGGCGGCATCACCACGCCGCCGGCCGGGTACAAGGTCGGCATGCACCATCCGGATCCGTTCCCGAACGACAAGCCGTTGTTCACGATCACGTCCAAGAACTACAAGGACTACGCCGACAAGCTGTCCGCCGGCCAGGTCGCGATGTTCCAGAAGTGGCCGGATTGGCGCATGGTCGTGTATCCCACGCGCCGCAGCGCCAGCTATCCGCAGCGCACTTACGAGATGACGATGAAGAACGCCGCGACCGGCGAGCTGGTCGATGACGGCGAAGGCGTGGCCGACGTTGCCGAAGGCCTGCCGTTCCCGATCCTGGACAAGGATCCGGTCAAGGCCGGCATGGAAGCGATCTGGAACCACAAGCTCAAGTTCAAGGGCGTGACGTTCGAACGCTGGAACGACCAGGCGATTCCGACATCGTCTGGCGCGTACACCCTGATCCGCTTCCACGAGTTCGGTCTTGGCCTGTATTACAAGCCCGGCAACACGCTCAAGGACATCCACAACATCCTGCTGTACTTCCTCGAGGATGTGGTCTCGCCGCCGCGTCTCGCCGGCCAGGTGCTGCTCGTGCATGAAACGCTCGATTCGAAGAAGGAGCCGCGCCAGGCGTGGATCTACAACCCCGGCCAGCGTCGCGTGCGGCGGGCGCCGAACGTCGCCTACGACAATCCCGGCACGGCCTCGGACGGCCTGCGCACGAACGACATGACCGACATGTTCAACGGCGCGCTGGACAAGTTCAACTGGAAGCTGATCGGCAAGAAGGAAATGTACGTGCCCTACAACTCGTACAAGGCGCACAGCGACAAGACCCTGGTCAAGGATCTGATCCAGCCGCACTTCATCAATCCGGACCTGCTGCGCTATGAATTGCACCGCGTGTGGATCGTCGAAGCCGACCTCAAGCCCGGCCAGCGCCACATCAATCCCAAGCGCACGTTCTATCTTGACGAGGACAGCTGGCAGATCCTGGAAATCGACCACTACGACAGCGACCTGAAGTTGTGGCGTTACTCCGAGGCGCCGAGCGTGAACTACTACGAAGTGCCGGTGTTCTGGTCGACGCTGGAAATTGCCTACGACCTCAAGGCCGGGCGTTATCTGGTGCAGGGCCTGGACAACCAGGAACCGGAATACAACTTCTCGTATCCGGCCACGCCCGACATGTTCTCGCCACAGGCGTTGCGAACGCGCGGCATACAGTGATGCGACGCACAAGCGTTTCTTGATGTTTCCGCCGGCCGCTTTTCAGCGGCCGGCGCGTTTTTGCGGTAACGTATCGCCAGCAATGCTTCACGGGGCAGGGAAATGAAACGATCCGGTTTTCGCCTCTGGCCGCTCGCGGCAATGATCGGCGCATGCGCAGTCTCGCCGTTGCACGCCGCCGACAACTTCGCTTGGCCCGATCCGGTGGACAGTCCCGCCGAAATCATGCCGCTCGCGGCGCAATCGCTGCTGCTGGGCTTGGCGCGCACCGCGAACGGATACGTCGCCGTCGGCGGGCGCGGCGACATCCTCGTCTCTGCGGATGGCGCAAACTGGAAGCAGGTCAAGGTACCCACGCGCTCCACGTTGACGGCTGTGGCAGCGGTCGATGCAAACGTCTGGGCGGTCGGCCATGATGGCGTGATCGTGCACAGTTCGGATAACGGCGAACACTGGCAGATGCAACGCAAGGATCCGTGGCGCAAGGCCGATGAATCCGCCACGGTCGATCCGCGCCATGGTGCGCCGTTGCTCGGCGTGCTGTTCACCGATGCCAAGCACGGTTTTGCGATCGGCGCCTACAGCCTTGCCTTGCGCACCGACGACGGTGGCGAACACTGGCAGGAGATGACCGTCGCGCCACGGCCCAAGGATGATGCGGACGATGCGGCCGCAGCCGACGACGCGTCGGCGCAAAACGCTGCGAATTCCGCCGCGGACAAGGGCAAGTCCGGCGAGGCCAAGTGGACCTTCAACCAAAGCGACCTGAAGATCGGTCAGGAAGCGACGCCGCACCTCAACGCGATCACGCGCACCGGCAGCGGCGCGCTGTTCATCGTCGGCGAACGCGGCGCGGCGTTCCGCTCGCGCGACGACGGCAAAACCTGGCAACGCCTGCAATTGCCGTACGACGGTTCGATGTTCGGCGTGATCGGCTACGCGGCCGATCACGTGCTTGCGTTCGGCCTGCGCGGGCATGTGTTCGAATCCACCGACCTCGGCGACCACTGGACGCAAGTCCCGACCGGCACCGAATTGAGCCTGATGGGCGGCACCGCGCTGGCCGACGGCGGCGCCACCATCGTCGGCGCGAACGGTATCGTGCTCACGCGCGCGAAGGCCGGCGAAGCGTTCGCGATGCGCGTGGACCAGGCCGCCGGAACCATCGCCGAAGCCTTGCCGCTTGGCGACTCCGGCAATTTGCTGCTCGCCGGCGAAAACGGTGCCGGCATCTACAAACCGAACTAGGCAAGCGAGGGCGAAACCGTGGCAGCAGCGATCAACCCGAACGCCGAACCGAACGCTTTCCAGCGCTTCGCCGAGCGCCTGATTTTCGGCAACCGTGTCCTGGTCCTGCTGATCTTTGCCGCGGTTACCGTGGCGATGGCGTACTTCGCGTCGCAACTGAAAGTCGACGCCGGCTTCAAGAAACAGATCCCGCTCGGCCACGAGTACATGAAGACCTTCCTCGATTACGAGAAGGAATTCGGCGGCGCCAACCGCATCCTGATCGCGGTGATGGACAAGCACGGCAACATGTTCAACCTGCCGTTCTTCCAGACCCTGCAAAAGGTCACCACCGACGCATCGAAGATCGACCATGCCGATCCGTCGCGGATCAGTTCGATCTTCACCCCGAACGTGCGCTTCGTCGAAGTGGTCGAGGACGGCTTCGCCGGCGGCAACGTGATCCCGGATTCGTTCACGCCCGACCTGCCCGGCTTCAACCCGACGCCGGAACAGTTCGCCACGATCAAGGCCAACATCGAGAAGGCCGGCATCGTCGGCCGCCTCGTCGCCAAGGATTTTTCCGGCGCCATGGTCTGGGTCGATCTCGTGCCCGAAGACCCCGCGCGTGGCGTCAAGATCGATTACGACAAGGTCAACGCCCAGCTCGAGGAAATCCGCCACAAGTACGAGAACGCCGACACCACGATCGCGGTCATCGGTTTCGCAAAGATGGTCGGCGACATCAGCACCGGCGCAAAGTCGGTGATCTGGTTCTTCTTCCTCACCATCGCGTTCACCTGGCTGCTGTTGTTTGCCTATTCGGCGTCGACCAAACTGGCCTCGCTGACCGTGACCTGCGCACTGATTTCGGTGGTCTGGATGCTGGGCGCCCTGCGCCTGCTCGGCTTCGGCATCGATCCGATGAACATGCTTACGCCGTTCCTGATCTTCGCGATCGCGGTCAGCCACGGCGAGCAAATGATCAACCGTTTCCGCGGCGAACTGTTCTTCGGCGGCCTCGAGGACGGCAGCGTCGAGGAACTGCGCCAGCGCAAGGGCGTGGATCCGCAAACCGCGGCGCGCCTTGC
>JAFEFD010000028.1 GCA_018240765.1 Pseudomonadota bacterium
TGTCCGCTCGCGATCAGGCGGCGCAACTGCTCCACGATTTGGCGATAGATCGGTTCCGGCGAAGCGGGCTGGATGGTCAACAGCGATGCGTCCATGTGTATCAATATAGTGATACACTAAGTCAATGTCAAGCATCGCAAGCGCTGAGACGCCACCGGCGTAGGATGCGGCGCATGAATCAGCCGGTGCGCATCAAGGGCCGCGGTGCGGCGTCGAATCCCGAAGGCCGCTTCGAGACGGCTGCGCGCGAGACCATGGACGACGGCTGGGAACGCGAGGCCGAACCCGCGCCGCATCCGGCGACGACGGTCACCGAAGAACGCGCGCGCAGCATCATCAGCCGCAACGATTCACCGGATATCCCGTTCGAGCAGAGCATCAATCCGTATCGCGGTTGCGAACACGGATGCATCTATTGTTATGCACGGCCATCGCATGCGTACCTGAATCTTTCGCCGGGACTGGATTTCGAAACGAATCTGTTCGCCAAGACCAATGCGGTGGAAGCACTGCGCGCCGAATGGGCCAGGCCGGGCTATCGCGTCAGTCCGATCAACCTCGGCGCGAATACCGATCCCTACCAGCCGATCGAACGCCGTTACCGCATCACGCGACAGATCCTCGAAGCGATGCTGGAACATCGGCATCCGGTCAGCATCGTTACCAAGAACGCGTTGATCGAACGCGATCTGGATTTGCTCGTGCCATTGGCGCTGGAGAATCTGGTTTACGCTTTCGTGTCGGTGACCTCGCTCGACAACAAACTCGCAAGCAAACTCGAACCGCGCGCCAGCGCACCGCACCGGCGCATCGAGGCAGTCAAGGCGTTGAGTGACGCCGGCGTACCTTGCGGCGTGCTGGTCGCACCCATCATCCCGATGCTCACCGACCGCTGGATGGAACAAATCCTCGAACGCGCGCAGGAAGCCGGCGCGCAAATGGCCGGCTACACGATCCTGCGCCTGCCGTGGGAGCTGAAGCAGCTCGTGCGCGAATGGCTGGAGCTGCATTTTCCGGAACGTGCCGAGCACGTGTTGAGCCTCGTGCGGCAGATGCGTGGCGGCCGCGACAACGATCCGCGTTTCGGCAAGCGCATGCGCGGCGAGGGCGAATTCGCCGAACTGATCCGCCAGCGTTTCGCCATCGCTACGCGCAAGCTGGGACTTCCGCGCGGGCGCAACCTGTCGCTGGATTGCTCGCGCTTCGTAGCGCCGCGCAAATCCGCGCCACAGGGCGAATTGTTCTAGGTCTGCGCGTAAATCCACTCCGCGCGCTGGAACAAAACCCATGATGTGGCGATGTACTTGTTGCCGTTCTTCGGCACGTTGCCGCGATGGGTGTGCGTGAATGCGGCGGGAGCGATCAGCATTGAACCCGTTTTCGGCGCGATCTTGCGGCGTTGGTAGAGGAACTGCGTTTCGCCTTCATCGAAGGCGTCGTTCAGATAGATCGTCCACAACAGCGTGCGGTGCAGGGTTTCGGACTGCGCATCGCCGGGCTTGGGGTACAACTCGCAGTGCCAGTACGGGTAACCGCCCTGATTGGAAATATACTTCTGCAAATTGATGCTTCCGGGGCGCAGGGTTTTGCGGATCAGCACTTGCAGCATGTCGTCGGGCAAGGCAGCCAGGCGTTCCGGGTCGATCGGCACGGCGCCACCGGCGCCGTCGGCCATGCGCAA
>JAFEFD010000290.1 GCA_018240765.1 Pseudomonadota bacterium
ATCTACAACAGCTACAACCTGATGCATCCGGCGCCCGGATACTCGCTGGCCGACATCGCCGCCGCCTGGACCGACACGCAATACAGCCCGTTCATCCAGGACACCTGGCAGGCCACGCAAAACCTGTCGCTGCAATACGGATTGCGCGCGGACATCCCCAGTTCCGACGGCAAGCTGCCGCTGAATCCCATGTTCCAGCAGGTGTTCGGCTATCCGAACAATTACACGGTCGGTTCGCACAACATGGTGCTGGAGCCGCGCGTATCGTTCAACTACAACTTCGACAGCGACTACAAGACGCAACTGCGCGGCGGCGTCGGCATCTTCCAGTCCTCACCGCCGGCCGTGTGGCTGTCGAACCCGTACGCGAACAACGGCGTGACCCTGGCGTCGTATACGTCGTTCGATCCGTCCAAGGTTCCGTTCAGTCCCGATCCGTTCCACCAGAACATCCCGAGCAGCGGTCCGCCGCCGTTCGCGGTGGACACCATCGCGAAGGATTTCAAGCTGCCGAACTCGCTGAAGTTCAGCCTCGCGCTGGATCGCGAGCTGCCGTGGTGGGGCCTGATCGCCAGCGCCGAATATGTGCACGTCCAGGTGATCGATGGCATCCTCTACCAGGCGATCAACTTCGGTGCGCCGACCGGACTGTTGCCCGACGGCCGCCAGCAGTTCTGGAAGACGCCGGGCGAAGCGCCGAAATCGTCCGATGCGCTGGCCAACCAAAACCGCGCGTTCAGCACGCAATCGACCTTGCTGACGAATACGCACAACGGCAAGTCCGACACGTTCACTCTCGGCGTCAACAAGCCGTTCAACAGCAGCCTGTCCGGTGGCGCCAGCATCACCTTCTCGCACGCCACGGATGTCGATCCCGGACTCGACACAATCGCCTACAGCGGTTACCAGCGCACCGCACGCCTGAATCCGAATGCGGACATCCCCGGCACGTCGAATTACAACGTCCCGCGCAGCATCAAGTTGTCGCTGAACTGGCAGCACAATTTCATCGACAACCTGCGCACGCAGGCGTCGGTGTTCTACAGCGGCCGCACCGGCAACCCGTACACCTGGACCTTCAGCAACGACGCGAACGGCGACAGCATCTCGGGGTTCGACCCGGCCTATATCCCGGCCGCGAACGACCCCAAGGTGGCATTCGCCGCCGGCACCTCGCCCGCGGTCATCCAGCAGTTCGAGGACTTCCTCGCCCACGACAAATACCTGAGCGGCCATCGCGGGATGATCGCCGGACGCAACAGCGCGCACCTGGCATGGGCCAACCAGCTCGACCTGAGTTTTGCGCAGGAAGTGCCGGGCATCTGGGGCAAGGGGGAGGTCCGCTTCGACATCTTCAATTTCCTGAACCTGCTCAACAACAAGTGGGGCGAGCAGCAGGTTGCCGGCCTGTACAACACGCGCAACCTGGTCGGTTACGGCGGCGTCAACGCGAATGGCCAGTACGTGTACACGCTGCCGACCGACAAGAACGGCAACTACCAGCCACAGGCGCTGGCGTTCTACGACGGCGGTTTCTACGATCCCAGCCGCGTGGTTTCGCGCTGGTCGGTCATGGTGACGCTGCGTTACAAGTTCTGAACGCACGCGGATACGCGATTTGAAGACGGCGCCGCGAGGCGCCGTTTTCATTCGGCAAGCGCAAATCCGGCATTAGTGCGAAAATTGGGCGGAGGAGATCGCATGCATGCCCGACAATCCTTTTCGCCGTACCAAACCTGAGCCGGTTCCACCGGTCGCGGCCAGTGCCCGCGAAAAGACCCTGCCACTGCGCATCAACGGCAAGGCGTTTTTCCACAACGGCGGCCCCGAGATGCCGCTGCTGTGGTACCTGCGCGACGTGCTGCGCCTGACCGGAACCAAGTACGGTTGCGGCATCGGCGCCTGCGGCGCCTGCACGGTTCTGGTCGACGGCAAGGCCGAACACGCCTGCATGCTGCCGGTAAAATCCCTGGCGCAGCGGGAGGTCACGACGATCGAAGGCCTGGCCGGCAAGGACGCGTTGCATCCGCTGCAGGAATCGTGGATTGCCGAGGATGCGATCGGCTGCGGTTACTGCCAGCCTGGCATGATCATGGCGGCGGCGGCGTTACTCAAGCGCAAGCCGCATCCGGATGACGCCGACATCGACGCGCTGCCGAACCTGTGTCGATGTGGCACCTATCCGCGCGTCCGCGCGGCAATCGCGCGCGCCGCCAGCGCGCCGGTCGAGGGCAAGAAATGAGTTTCGATCGGTCGCGACGCCGATTCCTTGTCACCAGTGCCGGCGCGGCTGGCGCGTTGCTGGTCGGCTGGCGTGCGCAAGCGCAAGACGACCTGCCCTATCTGGGAGCGCGTTTTGCGCCGCAGCAGCTTACGGATTTCGTGCGCATCGAAGCCGATGGCGCCGTCGTGATCGGTGCGCGCGGCTGCGAAGTCGGCCAGGGCGTCAAGACCGGGTTGCCCATGCTCATCGCCGAGGAACTCGACGCCGACTGGAGCCGCGTACGCGTCGAACAGTTGTCCTACGGTTACATCGAAGCCGACAGTGGTCCCGGCGATCGTTACGGCGATCAGGGCGCAAGCGGTGACGCCGGCCCGACGGCGTGGACGCAACTGCGCCAGGCCGGAGCGGTCGCGCGTTGGCTGCTGGTCCAGTCCGCGGCGCAACAGTGGAATCTCGATGCCACGACATTGCGCACCGAATCCGGATTCGTGATTGCCGCCGACGGCCGCAAGCTCGCTTACGGCGATCTGGCCGCCAATGCGGCCACACTGGATGCGCCGGCGAGTCCGCCAGCGCTGAAAGACGTATCGCAGTTCCGCATCATCGGCAAGCCGGCTCGCACCGTCGATGCGCGTGAGGTCGTGCTCGGGCGTACCGAGTACGGCATCGACAGCTACCTCGGCAATGCGCTCGTCGCCGTGATCGCGCGCTGTCCGTATCCCGGCGGGGCGCTGGACACGCTCGACGATACACAGGCACGCCAGGTGACCGGCGTGCATCGCATCATCGTTTTGCCTGGGCCGAAATCCGACGCCGCGTTCGA
>JAFEFD010000291.1 GCA_018240765.1 Pseudomonadota bacterium
AACGCGGCCGCCGTGGTGTTTGCCACCGTCTGCTTGGCGACACCGTAGATGGTTTCGTGAATCTCCATCGCGCCCTTGACCAGCAGGAACAGGCCGCCGCCGGTCATGATCAGGTCGCGGATCGAGATGATCTGGCTGCCCAGATGGAACAGTGGCGCATGGCGGTCGTCCAGGCGCGCCAGGTGGGCGAGCACGAGCAGCAAGGCGATGCGGGTCAGGCAGGCAAAGCCGATGCCGAGCCGGCGCGCGAGCGAACGGCGCTCATGGGGCAGGCGCCCGACTGCAATGGAAATGAAGACGAGGTTGTCGACGCCAAGAACGATTTCGAGCGTGGACAAGGTCAACAGGGCGATCAGCAGTTCGCCTTCGAGCATGCTCATGGGATTGTTTTTCCGTGACCGCGCCGACTCACCAGCGCTGCCATAAGATCAGTGTCCAGCATAGCAGCACATTGAGCATCAGAAGAAAAACCGCCGCCGAACCCATGTCCTTGGCGCGACCGGCAAGCTCGTGGAATTCGGGGCTGACCTTGTCGACCACGGCCTCGATCGCGGAGTTGAGCAGCTCGGCCGACAGCACCAGGATCGGACTGCCGCACAGCAGCGCTTTTTCCAGCGCGCCGTGACCCAGCCACAGCCCAAGCGGGATCACAATGACGCATAGGTAGACTTCCAGACGGAACGAGGCCTCGTACGTCCAGCCCGCCCGCAGGCCCTTGCCCGACCAGATCAGCGCCTTCCAGATCTGGCGCGGTCCGCGCGGTTCGGTGCTGGGCATGCGTGGTGACTCCCCCGGGTGAAATCGAGCCGCGATATGATGCCACACCTTTTTACGACCTTAGGCCCATGAACAAACGTGCCCTTGCCCTGACCGCCCTCGTCTGCGCCACTCTGGCGCTGATCTCCATCTTCGGCTTCGACCGCCGCATCGCCGAGGCGGTACACGCATCGGTGGTCGCCAGTTCCGCCGTCTTCGTCGAGGGCACGCGTGCGCTGGATGCGGTCTCCGGCCGTTCGCTGCTGCACAGCCATGCGCTGTCCGGCGTGCTGCTCGGCGGCATCCTGTTCGCGCTCGGGGTGCTCGGCTGGCTGCTCAACCGCAGCAGTTTCACGGCACGCGCCGCGATATTCACTGGCGGCGTGCAGCTGGCGACGATCGCATCGGCCTACGGGCTCAAGGAAGTCTTCGGCCGCCAGCGCCCTTACATTTTACTTGGCGGCGGCGACTGGCAGCACATGTGGTTTGCCGGCGGCAATTCGTTTCCATCCGGGCACATCGCGTTTTTCTGGGGATTGTTCCTGCCATTGATGTACCTGTTCCCGCGCTGGCGCGTGCCGCTGTTGCTGATTCCGTTGTTCATCGCCCTGGCGCGCATCGACATGAGCTTCCATTTCCTGTCCGACGTGCTCGCCTCGATCGCGCTGGCGGCGTTGGTGACATTGATCGCGGCGACCCTGCTGGGACGGTGGATCAAGCCGTCCGGTCGCTAACCTTTTCCGCAAGCGCACATTCCATTTCGCCCGGCATGGGTTAACCTTCGGCCCTTCGCCGTCCAATCGGAATCGTCATGTCGTCAACGCCTGTCTCGCAAACCAAGTCGTTCTCCACCGTTTTCCTGATCGAGCTGTGGGAGCGCTTCGGCTACTACGGCATGCAGGCGCTGATCGTGTACTACATGGTCCAGCGCCTGGGCTTCGGCGACGTCGACGCGAACCTGATCTGGGGTGCCGCTTCGGCGCTGATCTACGTGGCGCCGGCGATCGGCGGCTGGGTCGGCGACCGCGTGCTCGGCACGCGCCGCACCATGCTCACCGGCGCGGCGATTCTCTCGATCGGCTACGCGCTGCTGACCCTGCCGTCCGAGAGCGCGACGTTCCTGTACTTCGCGCTCGGCGTCATCGTGGTCGGCAATGGCCTGTTCAAGCCGAACGCCGGCAACCTGGTGCGCAAGATCTACGACGGCGACGATTCGCGCATCGACAGCGCGTTCACGATCTACTACATGGCGGTGAACATCGGATCCACGTTCTCGATGCTGCTCACGCCGTGGATCAAGGACTACGTCAACAACATGTACCACAGCCAGTTCGGCTG
>JAFEFD010000292.1 GCA_018240765.1 Pseudomonadota bacterium
CTCATGCCGATGCCGCTGTCGGCGATGCTGACGCTGTCCTCGTCGACGTTCACGCGCACGCCGCCGGCTTCGGTGTACAGGCATGCGTTGCGGATCAGGTTGCCTACCATCGCCGCGAACACGCGCGGAGGTGCGCGCAGGGCAAAGCGCGCGCGCTCGTCCAGTTCCAGCGTTACCGGCTTGCCTTCGAGCAGCGGCCGGGCGCGTTCGACTTCCTCGCGTACCGCGTCGTTGACCACGAATTCCTCCTGCGGCAGTCCGGTATCGGATTCACGCGCCAGGATCAGGAATGCCTCGAGCATCGCCTGCATGTCGCGCACCGAGCGGCGAATGCGCTGCAGCGCGCGTTGCGCGAATGGCGAAACGTCTTCCTCGACGATCACGTCCGCGGCGAGCTTGATCACGGTGAGTGGACTGCGCAGTTCGTGGCTGGCATCGCGCGTGAAATTGCGTTCGCGCTCGACGAATTCCTCGATGCGACTGGCGAATCCGTGCAGTGCACGTGCCAGGGTTTCCACGTCGCCATCCGGATCGCTGGACAGGTTGCGCGGTTCGAGCGCGGCCAGATCGGGATTTTTCGGATCCCAGTCGCGAACGACCTTGGCCAGTGCGATCACCGGAGACAATGCGCGCCGCGAAGCGCGGTAGGTGAGCCAGGTCGTGATGTAAATGATGAGCAGCACCAGGATCAACGGCAGGAATCCGAACAGGAAGGCGAGGCGCCCGACCTGTTCCTGGTTGAATACCAGATACAGCCGTCCGGGCGGACCGTCGGAAACGTGCGCGAGCTCGAAACTGCCCTTGTACTGGATGCGGTGATAACCGGGCGCGAGTGGGCGCAGCACGCCGGGCAGCGTCGCAGGATCGGCGTCCGGCGCGAGCAGGTAGCCGGTCATGTTGTTGGTTTCCGGCACTGGTGCAGCGTGGTTGCGATCCCAACGCTGCCAGTAGAATGCCGCCTCGCCGGCGAGCGCGCGCTTGATCAGCACGTTTTCGAGCACGGTGGCCGCACCATAGACACCGAGAATGGTGGCGAGGCTGATCGCCGCGACCTGCAGGACGTAGACCGCCCAGATCTTGCGACGGATGCCGCTGCGTGGCGTTGCGCTCATGCGCGCTGGCTGGCAGCGACTTCGGCGTCGAGATCGGCGAGACGGTAACCGGCGCTATGGATGGTGTGCAGCAAAGGGCGCTGGAAGGGCTTGTCGATGATTTTGCGCAAATTATACAAATGGCTGCGCAGCGTATCCGAGTCGGGCAGCAGGTCGCCCCAGACTTCGCGCTCGATGTCGGCGCGGCTGACCACACGCGGCGATTCGCGCATCAGGATCGAGAGCAACTTCAGTCCGATCGGCGACACTTGCAAGTCTTGCCCCGCGCGCATGACACGCACGCTGGCGGTGTCGAACACGAGATCGGCAACATGCAAAGTCTCGGCGCTGACCTGGCGGCGGTCGCGCCGGATCAATGCACGAACCCGTGCTTCCAGCTCGCGGATCTCGAAAGGTTTCACCAGGTAATCGTCGGCGCCGGCATCCAGCCCGGTGAGTTTGTCCTCGAGCGTGTCGCGCGCGGTCAGCATAAGCACCGGCGTGGACTTTTTCGCTTCACGGCGCAGCTTGCGGCACAACTCGAGACCATCCATCCCCGGCAGCATCAGGTCGAGCACGATCACGTCATAGCTGTTGGAAACGGCCAGGTGCAGGCCGCTGACGCCGTCGGCGGCGAAATCCAGGCCATAGCCGCGACGTTCGAGGAATTCGCCGACCATCTCGGCGATGCCGCGGTTGTCCTCGATCAGCAGGATCAGTCCGGCGTGTTCTTCGCGCTGCTTCATCTCGCTTCCCGTGCCTTCACATTCGTGAAGAATACGAAGTGAGCGGTGATCGCAGCGTGAAGGGGTCCTCAGTCTTGCGGGGTGGTACGCGTGCGCCGCCAACCCAGGCACCCGAGCAGTGCGGCCAGCAATCCCAGCGCCCAGGTCGACAGGGCAGGTGCCGGAATCGTTGCGGCGGCGGCCGCCACCGTTCCCTGGAAAGCGCCGATGTCGGTCAACCCGCCGACCGTGCGCGGGAAACCGGGTCCGCGCTGGTCGTTGGTGAACGCGTTCGGGTTACTGCCCGTACCCGATGCCGGACTGCCCGCCAGCAAACCCAGCGTCCGCGTCGGCCCACCGTTGTTCGCCAGCGGCGCGAGCAGTGGATCAGCGTTGAGCGTGCCACCCGGCAAAGTGATGGTGGGCGAAGCCGCCATCACCAGATCATTGCTGCCGGCGATGGTCAATGAATATGTGCTTTTCAAATAAACATCGTCCGGTGTGCCGTTCGTGCTGTTCTTGGCCACGATGCTGCTGACCAGGGTGATCGGGGCCGGGGCCGTCGAGCCACCAGACGGTGTGGTCGGGAAATCGTAGATGCCGGCACCGGTGTACGTCGCCGTGTTCATGGCGATCGTGCTGTTGTAGATCGTCGCGCCTTGTCCGGCGGCGAGGTATTTTTGCGTCAAGCCGCCACCGCCCTGCGCCGAGTTGCCCGAGATCGTGCTTTGCGTCAGGTTCAGCGCGTATTTCGAAAGCACGCCGCCGCCGATGAGATCGGCATGGTTGCCGGATATGGTCGAGTAGGCAACCGACAACGTAGACGCGTTGCTGCCCGGCCCATACCCGTTAACCACGCCGCCGGCGAGACAAAAGTCGTTGGGACTGGTATTCGTGGTGGCGCAGGTAACGCGGTTGCCGCTGATCGTGCTGGCAAGCAAATTGGCGCCGTACTTGGCCGACAGTCCGCCACCGACCGCGATATAGGGGCCGTTGCCAGTACCCGCGCTCATCCGCACCGAATTGTTGGCGATCGTGCTGTAGTACACCTTTGCCGGCGACAAGGTGAACAAGCCGCCGGCATCGGCGATTTGTCCGCCGCCGGAAACGGTAACGGAGTTGCCATCGATGTGGCTGGAGGAATACAGATATGCCGGCCCCTGCGTGATCGCGCCGCCGCCGACCGCGCCGTATTTGCTCGTACCGGTTCCGGTTTTC
>JAFEFD010000293.1 GCA_018240765.1 Pseudomonadota bacterium
ACCGTGCTCGAAGAACTCGATGCGGCAAAAAAAGGAACTTCCGAAGTCTCACGCAATGCGCGCCAGGTCAGCCGCTTCATCAACGAGCTGATCGAGCGCAATCGCAAACAGGCGATCGACCAGGGACTGGAGCTGAGATTGCCGCAGGGGCTGCAACTGGATCGCAAGGCGCAGGTCGGTCGCCTGTACTTCCAGACGCGCGACTACGATTCGAACGGGGCAAACGGCAAACGCAAGACCTTGCCGGACAACCTCATTTTGGCGTCGATCGTGGCGTTGCGCGAGCACAAGCCGGATGCACCGGTCGTGCTCGTGTCCAAGGACATCAACCTGCGCATCAAGGCGTCGATCCACGGCATTCCGGCCGAGGACTATGAGAACGACCGCGCCCTCGACGATTTCAGCCTGCTGTTCGCCGGCCACGCCGAACTGCCGAAGGATTTCTGGGATCGTCATCCGGAACTGCGTTCCTGGTCCGAACGCGGCCACAGCCTGTACGAGGTCAAGCTGCGCAAGGACGAGGACTGGTATCCGCACCAGTTCCTGTACCTGCCCGGCGACGAGGACGTCGAATTGCGCGTGCTCAGCGTCGAAGGCGGCAAGGCGCGTCTGCAGATCATCGACGACTTCCGCAACGGCGCACACACGGTCTGGGGCATCGCCGCGCGCAACCGCGAACAGAACTTCGCGCTCAACGCGCTGATGGATCCGGAAATCGACTTCGTCACCCTGCTCGGCACCGCTGGCACCGGCAAGACCCTGCTCGCGCTGGCCGCGGGGCTCGCGCAAACGATGGACCAGCAGCGCTATCGCGAGATCATCATGACCCGCGCGACCGTGTCGGTCGGTGAGGACATCGGCTTCCTGCCCGGCACCGAAGAGGAAAAGATGACGCCGTGGATGGGTGCGCTCACCGACAACCTCGAAGTGCTGGCAACGCCGCAGGAAGGCGGCGGCTGGGGCCGCGCGGCGACCAACGACCTGCTTGCCTCGCGCATCAAGATCCGCTCGCTGAACTTCATGCGCGGACGCACCTTCCTCAACCGCTATGTGATCATCGACGAAGCGCAGAACCTCTCGCCCAAACAGATGAAAACCCTGCTCACTCGCGCCGGGCCGGGCAGCAAGATGGTGTGCCTGGGCAATGTCGAGCAGATCGACACGCCGTATTTGACGGAAACCACGTCGGGCCTGACCTATGCGGTCGACCGCTTCAAGCAATGGCCGCATTCGGCGCATGTGACGCTGCGTCGCGGCGAGCGCTCGCGGCTTGCCGATTACGCTTCGGAGATGCTCTGAGCAAACGCACAAACAAGAACGGGAGCCGCGCGGCTCCCGTTCAATTCAACCGTTGTCGCGTATTCAGAATTTCGTTGCCCAGAGCAACTGGTACTCGATCTGGCCGCCGTTGCCGGCGTTGCGCAGACTGTTGCTGGTGGGCAGTCCGAGGACGAATTCCGACGGCGCGTACGAAGCGGCCAGATGCAGGCTCGAAGCGCTGCCGAACGGGCGCATGAATCCGAATTCGATGCTGTGCGAGGAGAGGTAAGGTTCAAGCGCCGTCTGCAACAGCGGCGACGTCGGCAACGGCTGCTCGCGCGTGGTGTAGTGCAGCGACCACTCGCCATTGCCGGCATCGCGCCAGTTGAAGCCGGCGGAATAAACGTCAAGGTTCTGCCACGCAAACGCAGGCGAAATGGAGCTGCCGAGCAGGACCAGGAAACGGGTTGGCAGTGCAGCACTGGTGAACGGCGCGATGCCGCTATACATGACGCGCTCGGCACCAATGTCGGCGGTAAGCCCGGGCGCTAAGGCAAGCCCGAGGCCGATATTCGCACTGGCAGGAATATCGAAACTGCCCGGCTCGGAATACACGCCGCGATAGTTGTTGAACGCGTCCATGTTCACGCGCGACTGCACGCCCGCCTGCCAACTCACGCGCTCGCTCAGACGGCTGTCGAAATCCAGGCGCAGGCCACTGCCATACGAACCCGGGTATCTGTCGGTGACCTGGAATCCGGTAGCGTCGGCCTGCAGCGGCACGTTGGCGATTCCCAGTCCAAGCCCGGCAAAGCGCTGGTAGGCGAAAATCGCCGAGACGCTGAACGAGGAATTCTCACCCCAGCGCTGCACATACGACGGTGCCAGCAGGTATCGCTGCAGCCCCGGCGTGTAATCACGCAGCAAACCGGATTGGTTCGCCGCGGTGACAAACGGAGTGTCGGCCGCCATGGCCTTGAGGTAGGTCACGGAAATCGGCGATCCGAAATTCGCACCGGTGAAATGCGAGGCTGGTTGTGCAATGCGCCCGATGCCACGATCGAACAGGCTGGGCGCTTGCGGCGACGCGCCGCCATTGTCGGCCCAGTCGAATCCGCGAGTGAGGTCGGCCAGCGCGTAGTCGCGCCAGGCGTCGAGTATACTTTGCGACTGCGCGTAGGCAGCCAGCATGGAGACATCCGCGCGCGCGGACTCGGCCGCATTGGCAAAAGAAAGCGGGAGCGCCAGGACGAACCCGATCGCTCCCGCAAGATTTTTTGCCTTCGCTGTTGACCGACGCATAGCCCTGAATGCGTTAGGAGTGGTTGTCTCCAAGACCAGTTTGGCAAAAACGCAACACCACGTCAAGCGATTTGGCAACAAATGGATCAATGTTTTTCAAGCAGTTCCGCCGAGAGTCCGCAACACCATCAGATTTTGTTGTAAAAAAAATACAAACCATGAATGAGCAGATACGCAGTGCCCTGACCATTGCCGGATCGGATTCCAGCAGCGGCGCCGGCATTGCCGTCGATCTGAAAACCTTTGCTGCCTTCAGGGTGCATGGTTTGACAGCCATCACTGCCGTGACCGCGCAAACCGCCAGCCGGGTCCTTGCTGTCCACCATCTCCCCGCAGCTCAGGTCAGGATGCAGATTCAAGCCGCGTTCGCGGAATTCCGCGTCGGCGCCATCAAGATCGGCATGCTCGGTACGGCGCCGATCGCGCGCGTGGTCGCCCAGTCACTGCGTATCGCGCCGTCGACTCCCGTTGTGCTGGATCCCGTGCTCGCATCCAGCAGCGCAGCCGCATTACTGTCGGCGTCCGGATTGCGTGTGCTGC
>JAFEFD010000294.1 GCA_018240765.1 Pseudomonadota bacterium
CCGTGCGGGCGCCCCGGCACGGAACGATTTTCAGTATAGGCCGATTTTTGCGACAAGCCACTACCGCGCACGCAGCGACCGGCGCGCTACAATGGACATCCTCTTTCCTGCGGCTTCCGCCCATGTCCGATGCCGCTGCTGCACCCGAAGCCCTTGCATTCCGCGACCTTGGCCTGAGCGATGCCGTGCTGGCGGCGCTGACCCAGGTCGGCTACGAAACGCCCTCGCCCATCCAGGCCGCAACCATCCCGCCCTTGCTCGCCGGCCGCGACGTGCTCGGCCAAGCGCAGACCGGCACCGGCAAGACCGCCGCGTTCGCGCTGCCGATCCTGGCGCGGCTGAATCTGTCGAAAACCAAACCGCAGGCGCTGGTGCTGGCGCCGACGCGCGAACTGGCGATCCAGGTTGCCGAGGCATTCCAGCGCTACGCGGCGCAAATGCCGGGCTTCCATGTGCTGCCGATCTACGGCGGCCAGAGTTATGGCCCGCAACTTTCCGGATTGAAACGCGGCACGCATGTGGTCGTCGGCACGCCGGGGCGTGTAATCGATCACCTCGAACGCGGTTCGCTGGATCTTTCGCAACTGACCACGCTGGTGCTCGACGAAGCCGACGAAATGCTGCGCATGGGCTTCATCGACGACGTCGAGGCGGTACTGAAGAAAACTCCGCCGACGCGGCAGATTGCGCTGTTCTCGGCGACCATGCCGAGCCAGATCAAGCGCATTGCGCAAACCCATTTGCGCAATCCGACCGAAATTGCGATCAAGGCCAAAACCACCACTGCCGCGAACATTCGCCAGCGCTACTGGTTTGTCAGCGGCCTGCACAAGCTCGACGCGTTGACCCGCATACTCGAGGCCGAGCCGTTCGAAGCGATGCTGGTGTTCATGCGCACCAAGCAGGCCACCGAGGAAATCGCGCAGAAACTGCAAGCGCGCGGATTCGCCGCGGCGGCGATCAACGGCGACATCATCCAGGCGCAACGCGAGCGCACCATCGCCCAACTCAAGGATGGCCAGATCGACATTCTCGTCGCCACCGACGTCGCCGCACGCGGGCTCGACGTGGAGCGCATCAGCCATGTACTCAACTACGACATTCCGACCGACACCGAAGCCTACGTGCACCGCATCGGGCGTACGGGTAGAGCCGGCCGGTCCGGCGAGGCGATCCTGTTCGTGGCGCCGCGCGAGCAACGCCTGTTGCAGGCGATCGAACGTGCCACGCGCCAGCCGATCACGCAGATGCAGTTGCCCAGCGTCGAAGCCGTCAACGACCGGCGCGTCGCGAAGTTCACGCAGCGCATCACCGACACGCTGGCCAGCGACGATCTGACTGCGTTCCGGCAACTGATCGAGCAATACGAACGCGAACGCAATGTGCCCGCGGTGGAAATTGCCGCCGCGCTCGCGCGTCTGGTGCAGGGCAAGCAGCCGTTGCTGCTGCAAGCGGCGCAGCGCGAATCGCGTCCGCTCGAGAAATCGCGCTTCGAAAAACCTGCAAAGCATGAGCACCAATCAGCGCGCGATCACGGCACAGCGCGAGGCAACGAACATCCGCGTCCGTCGCGGGCCGAACACGATTCGCCATTTCGTCCACGCCGCGACGAGCGCCCGCGCCAGGCCGAGGCGGGATTCGAAACCTATCGCATCAACGTCGGCAACGATCACGGCGTGCGCCCGGGCAATATCGTCGGCGCGATCGCCAACGAAGCCGGCCTGGATGCCAAGCACATCGGCCGCATCGACATCCGCGACCGCTACACCCTGCTCGATCTTCCCGAAGGGATGCCCGCAGAAACGTTCTTGCTGCTCAAGACGGTTCGGGTCGCGGGTCAGCGCTTGCTCATCAGCCGCATGGGCGACTCAACCGGATCGTCCGACACCTTCGACAAACCGCCACGCAAGCCGCCGTTCAAGTCCGCATCAAGCGAACGCGCTGCGCACAAACCGAAATCGTTCAAGCCCGGCGGATTCGACAAGCCCAAGCGCGGCCCTCACAAACACCCGAAAGCTCGCTAGCTTCGATACGGCGCGAGCAAACCGGGGTCGGCCAGAAGCGCATCCGGAACCAGCCAGCGCGGATCGCGCCCGGCTGCAAGCAAGGCGCGCACGACGCTGGCGGAAATCTCCAGCGGCGTGACCGGCAAATCGAAGAGCTTTCCGCACGGCGATGTGTGCAAATCCGTTGCGGATCGCGTGCGTCGCGACGCAATTTCCGTCGCCAATTCCGCCGGCAGGCGCGTATCGTGACCCGGCCGCGTCATCACCGCGATATGCGCCAGATCGAACAAGGCGCGCCATTCATGCCACGTCGTCAATCCGGCAAATGCGTCCGCGCCGAGCAGCAGGATCAGCGACCGCTCCGCGCCAAACTCGCCGCGCATCTGCCGCAACGTGTCGACGGTGTACGACGGCTCCCTGCGATCGAGCTCGCGCGTATCCAGTTGCAGGTGATCCTGCCCGGCCAATGACGCGCGCAGCATGGCCACGCGCTGCGCCGGATTTGCGACCGGCGCTGATCGGTGCGGCGGCACGTGTGCCGGCATCAGCCTTACCGGCGCGTCCAATGCCTCCGAGGCTTCCAACGCCACGCGCAGATGGCCGATGTGCACCGGATCGAAGGTACCGCCGAGGATGGCGATGGGTTCAATCACGGCCGGTTTTGCTCGCCGGCACGTAGGGCAACCCCATCGTTTTCAGTGCCGCCTTGAAGCGCGGATCATTTCGGACCGGATCGAAAAGCGGCGACCCTGCCGCCTCGGCGCTGAACGCCGGATTGCGTCCAGCACGCATCGCAGAATCCAGCACATCGATTGCCTTGGCGGGCTCGCCGAGCAGACAGTACCAATTGATCCTTGCATAGGGATCGAAAACCGGCGAATCCGGCTGACCGGCGAGAACGCGCAATGCGTGCGCACGTTGCGTCGGGTCGGCGACGCCCAGCGCGATCTGCGCGGCGACATCGGGACTTTCGCCCCCAAGCTCGGCTTCACGCCGCGCGTACGC
>JAFEFD010000295.1 GCA_018240765.1 Pseudomonadota bacterium
GCCACGTTCGGGTGCGTGGCGATGATGCTCAACTCGTCGGTCACATCCTGTGCGCAAGTCTGATTCGCCGGGATCGTATTCGTGGTGCCGACGCCGCCATAGCCCAGCACCGCCTTCGTCGTGATGTCGTGGCGCATGTTGCCGCTGCCGGTGCCGGTGGCCGGGAATAGCTCGGTACCCCAACAGGCCATCGGCGCGTACTGGGCGGCGAAAGTCAAACCTCCGCCGTAAAAGCTCGCACCGCTGTAATTCGGCGGCCCGCTGCCTTGCGGTGCGTCGCTCCAGGTGAATCCGGTGAACACCTTGGCGTTCTGGGTGATGACGCCCTGATCGTAGGTCGGAATGGTGCTTTCCGGATCGAGTGGATTGGTCAACACCGGCGAAAAATCCGGATGGCGCATGATCAGGCCGATCGAGAACAGCTGCATCACTTCGCGCGCGTAATTTTCGTCGGGGCTGGTGGTCTGCACGCCGCCGACAAAGGTCGCCTTGACGTTGTGATATGCGTTCAGGTACCGCCCCATGATCGGGTGATACGTCACGTTCAACAGGACTTGTCCGTAAGGCAGGAACGCCGACTGCGCGAGCATGTCGCCGTACTGGGTCAACGGCACGACATACTGGCTGATGCTGCTGGATTGATCCGACACCACGAATATCTGGCTCAGCGCGTAAGCCATGCGCTGGCGCAACTGGTCCGGCGCGTACGCGGCCTGCCAGAACCAGCGATTCAGGCGTTGCGTGTTGTTGACTTTCTGCCCACCCGCCGTGCGCGCATTCACGACCGCTTCGACCGTGGGTTCGCCAAGCGTGGCGGGCTTCGCCAATTGCTCGTCGATCCACTCGCCGTAGCCTTGCGCCATCAAGTAATTGACATCGGCCAGCGTCGGCCCGAACGTGGCCTGGGTAAGGAATCGCGCCGCATCGTTCGTGCTGGCCGGCGCATCAGCCGGAATGTCGAACGTGCCCTTGAAGAGCTGGTCGTGGACCGTGGCGCCGGCCCATGGCACGAAGCCGAAGACCAAGGCGAACCCCAAAATTCCGAATCCAGCGCGCATGAGCTGCCTCCCGATCGTGGCGGA
>JAFEFD010000296.1 GCA_018240765.1 Pseudomonadota bacterium
GCATAGGGGCCGAGCATGATGCGGTTCCAGGTTTTGCCATTGATGGTGACTGGCTGCACGCGCGCGACGACGCCAAGCAGGGCGAGCTTGGCCTTGGCTTCATCCGCGGCGTGCGCGTCGGCATAAGAACCGGCGAGCAGCATGTAACCGCTGCCGGATTCAGCGAGCGCGGGTGGTGGCGCCACACCCGCCGTGGGCGCGCCGGCGGGCTGCGCCTGTGCCCGCGAAGCGGCGAGTGCTTGGCGTGCCTGCTCTGCCTTCGCCTTGGCGGAAAGCTCGGCATCCGGTATCACCACTTCCATTTCCGGCAGCACGGAATAGAAATCGAAGGACTTTTTCGGCGGCGCAGCGGCTTTCGTGGCATCGGCGACGGCTTGATCGCTGGCCTTGGGCGCGACCGCCTGCGCATTCGGCTGCGGCAGATTGGATTTGCGCAGCAGCGGCGCCCAGTCCTTGAACAGGATCAGCATCGAAACCGCGATGCCCAGCGCGACGCCGATACCCAGCCACGCCCATGCCGGCCAGCCGGGTTTGGCGTTGCCGCGATATGCCTGTTGCTTGCTTGCCATTACATGCTCTCCGGTGCCGACACGCCGAGAAGATCCAGCCCGTTGCGCAATACCTGTTGCGCGGCCACGATCAGGGCAATGCGCGCATCGCGCAGGTCGGCGTCGTCGACGATGAATTGATGGGCGTGATAGTACGCGTGCAGCGCGTTCGCCAGTTCACGCAGGTATTGCGCGATCAGGTGCGGTTCCAGGCTCGCCGCCGCGGCCTCGACGATTTCCGGATAGCGCGACAGCTGTGTCATCAGTGCGGATTCATGCGCATTGTCCAATCGCGCCAGGTGCGCCAGGCCGTTGTCGCGATTCCATTGCAGGCCGCGTTCGCCGAGCTGGCGCAGCACGCTGGCGACGCGCGCGTGGGCGTACTGGATGTAGTAGACCGGATTGTCGTTGGATTGCGAACGCGCCAGGTCGATGTCGAACACGAGTTGCGAATCGGCCTTGCGCGCAATCAGGAAGTATCGCGTGGCATCGCGGCCGACCTCGTCGATCAGGTCGCGCAGGGTGACGTACGAGCCCGCGCGCTTGGACAGTTTCACTTCCTCGCCGCCGCGCATCACCGTGACCATCTGGTGCAGCACGTACTCCGGCCAGTCCTTCGGAATACCGCAATCCAGCGCCTGCAATCCGGCCTTCACCCGCGCCAGCGAGCCGTGGTGGTCGGAGCCCAGTTCGGTGATCGCGCGCACGTAGCCGCGCTGCCATTTGCTGCGATGGTAGGCAACGTCCGGCACGAAATAGGTATAGGTGCCATCGGACTTGCGCATGACGCGATCCTTGTCGTCGCCAAAGTCCGTGGTCTTGAGCCACAGCGCGCCGCCTTCCTCGTAGGCGTGGCCGTGGGCCACGAGTTCGCGCACGGTTTCGTCCACCTTGCCGTCGGCGTACAACGAGGATTCAAGAAAATACACATCGAACGCTACGCCGAACGCGGCAAGATCCTCATTCTGTTCGTGGCGCAGCCAGGCCACGGCGAAGCGGCGGATCGCATCCAGATCGTTCGCATCCTGCGCGCCCGAAAACGCGCGGCCGTCGGCTTCGACGCTGGCGCCAGCCAGATACGCCTGCGCGACATCGGCGATGTAGTCGCCGTTATAGGCGTCCGCGGGCCATTGTGCGTCGCCGGGCTTGATACCCCTGGCACGCGCCTGCACCGACAAGGCAAGGTTGCCGATCTGCACGCCCGCATCGTTGTAGTAGAACTCGCGCCTGACCACCCAACCGTTTGCGTCGAGCACGCGCGCGATGCAATCGCCGATCGCCGCCGCGCGGCCGTGGCCGACGTGCAGCGGGCCGGTCGGATTGGCCGAAACGAATTCCACGCCCGCGACCTTGCCTGCGCCGGAAGCATTGTGCCCGTACTTTCCGGCATCGCTGTGGATGCGCCGGACTTCGCCATGGTACGCAGCCGGGGCGAGAAAAAAATTGATGAAGCCGGGGCCGGCAATTTCCACTTTTGCAATTTGTGGATTTTGCGGCAATGCGGCCACGAGCGCCTGCGCGAGCGCGCGCGGATTCAGGTGCGCGTGCCTGACCAGCAACAGCGCGGCGTTGGTGGCGAAATCGCCGTGTTCGGCGCTGCGCGTGCGTTCGACCACGAACGCCGTGGTTGCGTCGGCGGGCAGTACGGCTTGCTCCCGCAGGCGCGCAATGGCCTGCAGGACGAGTTGGTGCAGGGAGTCTTTCACGCAGGAGGTTTCCGACAAATCGCGCGCTATTGTAGTCGGCGCGGCGCGTGCGCCAAAGGCGGCATTGTGCGGACAGCGCAAAACCGCATGAAAATGCGGTTTCCAGGCCTGTGGATAACTGTGTGCGTATCGAATCAGGCGAAGTCCGCTGGGCGTGCGCGCTGTTTCGGGATTGTCAAATCTAGCGTCAGACGTATTCGTCCAACGCATTGATTTTGTGTGCAAAAGTCGCCATGAAAGTTGACTGGCACTTTTGGACAAATGGCAAAATGCAGCGAATGCAGCATTGTGTATAAATCCACGTGAAAAACCGCACGACGACGCCAAATCCGACTGCCCAAACTGTCGAATCAGCGGGCTAGTTCGAGCAGCGCGTGGAACGCCGCCAATACCTCATTGCCGGTGCGCGGTGCGGGCACGGCGCCGCGCAGATCGTGGATCAGCCCGCGCATCGGCTGCACGTTTGCCTGTTTGGCGGCGGCGAACGCAGTGCGGCCCTGCGGGGAGCTGAAACGGTGCAGGTCGAAGAAATAGCGTTCCTGCCCGCTGGTCAGGAAACTCAGCATTGGTTGGGCCGATGCGCCATCCGCCGGATCGCGGTGGCTGCGCATTTCGCGCTCCAGGCACAGGCGCTCCGCGCTGACCATGAGCAGCGGGAAAACTTCGGCGACGTTTGCGGTATCCAGGTCCGCCGCGATCAGGGCGAGTTCCAGCGCATGCACGATGCGCGCGTCGTCGCGCCAGCCGGGCGCGTGCTTGTCCAGCTTGGCGTCGAGTTTCTGCGCCAGCGCGCCGCCGGATTCGACCACCAGTTCGGCGCTGTTGAATTCCAGTGCCGGCATTGGCGGGCGCGCGTCGAAGGTGCTGCCGGCGATCATCAGCTCGATGCCGATGAACACTTCGGCGTTGGTGGCGTGGGTGAAGCCGCATGCGTGCAGGATGCGAAAGGTTTCCTCGATGCTGGCGCGCTCGTTGCTGCCGATACCGGCGTGATATTGCGGGGCTTCACGCTGGCGCAGGTCGTGCGCGGCGGCGAACAGCGCCAGCAGGAACCAGTCGCGCAGGCTCAACGCATCGATGCCGATCGCGTCGATCAGGCGTTCCAGGCGCGGGCCGAGGATTTCGAAGATGTGGCCTTCGTTGTGGTAGGCATGGAAATCCTTGCCCCAGGTGCCATGCCGGAACGCGAGCCGGCAGAACGCCATCAGCACCGCGTCTTCGGCGCCGGCGATCGGGGGATGGTCGGTGCGCGCGAGGATCAGCGCGGCGAAGCGCTCGCGCCGGTAAGCGAGCAGTTCAAGCAATTGCGGACTGCGTTCGCGCACGAGCGCACGCGCCGTGACCGCGTCCGGCACGCGGCGCTCGACAGCGTCCGCCGGAAACTCCGTGGGATATCGGAAAATCAAGCGCGTTCATCCTCCCGCGCCGGAGTATAGCCCGAACTTCCTCAGAGCAAACCGCGCGCGGCAAACGAGGTCGGCGCGCCAGCGCCGACGATGAAATGGTCAACCACGCGCACTTGGATCAGTTCCAGCGCGCGCTTGAGTTCGGCGGTGATGGCGCGGTCGGCCTGGCTCGGTTCGGCGACGCCGGACGGGTGGTTGTGCGCGAAGATCACCGCCGCCGCATTGTGCGCGAGGCAGCGCCGCACCACTTCGCGCGGATGCACGCTGGCACCATCGATGCTGCCGCGAAACAGTTCCTCGAAGCCGAGGATGCGGTGCCGGTTGTCCAGGAACAGGCAGGCGAACACCTCGTACGGATATGCGCCGAGTCGGGAGCGCAGGTAATCCGCGCAGGCCGACGGATGCACGAGAGCGTCGGGTCGTTGCAGCTCGCAGGCAAGATAGCGCCGGCCCAGTTCGAGCGCGGCGAGCAGACGGCTGGATTTGGCCATGCCCAATCCGGGTTCGGTGGCGAGCGCGGTGGCATCGCGCTCCAGCAGCGTTTTCAGGTTGCCGTGCCGCGTCAGCAACTCGCGGCCGATATCGACTGCGGTCTGCCCGCGTCGGCCCGTGCCGATGAACACGGCGAGCAATTCCGCATCGGACAAGGCCGAGGCGCCGCGTTCGTGCAGTTTTTCGCGTGGACGTTCGGATTCGGGCCAGTCGCGGATCGTTGCCATATGAGCATCTTTGCGCTGACACGGTGCTTGCGGCAGATGGAAATCCGCCGAATTCCGGTAAGCTATCCGCCCTTCGCCGTGTCGGAATTTTCCCGCATGCCTCTGCGGCCGCTGGCCAACCTGCGCATCCTGCTCGGCGTGAGCGGCGGTATTGCCGCGTACAAGGCCGCCGAACTGACGCGGCGCCTGCGCGACGCAGGCGCGGACGTGAGAGTGGTGCTGACCGCAAACGCGGCGCGCTTCGTCACGCCACTGACGTTCCAGGCGCTGTCCGGCCATCCGCTGCGGACGGGATTGTGGGATGAAGCGGCCGAAGCCGCGATGGGCCACATCGAACTGGCGCGATGGGCGCAGCACATCCTCATCGCTCCGGCCAGCGCCAACACGATCGCGCGCCTGGCCCACGGCATCGCCGACGATCTGCTCACCACGCTGTGCCTGGCCAGCACCGCGCCGCTGGCGATCGCGCCGGCGATGAACCTGCGCATGTGGGCGCATCCGGCCACGCAGGCAAATGTGCAAACTCTTCGCGGCCGCGGTGTTGCGGTGCTGGGCCCGGGCGACGGCCCGATGGCCGAGCCCGAATCCGGTCCCGGCCGCCTGCTTGAACCGCATCAGATCGTGGCCGAGCTGGCGGCGCTGCGCGGACCAAAACCACTGTCCGGATTGCGCGTGCTGGTCAGTGCCGGCCCGACCTGCGAGGACATCGATCCGGTGCGTTTCATCGGCAACCGCAGTTCCGGGCGCATGGGCTTTGCGCTGGCGCAGGCAGCGGTCGAACAGGGCGCGGCAGTGCATCTTGTCGCCGGC